>JAGLEK010000195.1 GCA_023145125.1 Bacteroidales bacterium
GAAATATTTATTACAAAATGAACTTATGAAAAAATACGGTAGAGTTATAAGTTATATAAAACCTTATTTGGGATATGTAGGCTTGAATGTCTTTTTCAATCTGTTCACCATTATCTTTTCATTGTTCACTTTTGCATTGCTGGCTCCTTTTCTCAGCCTGCTGTTCGGAAAAACGGAACTTGTACAGGTCAAACCTGAATTCTCAATGAGCTCCGATGCGCTTATAGACTACATGAACTATATCCTTAGTGATATTATCCAGACTCAGGGGCATAAACAGGCGCTACTGACAATTTGCTTTGTGCTTCTAGGTACATTTTTCATGCGAAACCTGGGTAGGTTCATGTCGCTGTTCTTTATGGCAAAAGTCAGGGTCAGTGCAGTAAGGGACATGAGGGATCAGGTGTTCAAGAAGATCTTGATCCTGCCATTGTCTTTCTTTGATACTCGAAAGAAGGGAGATATTATGGCCAGGGTAACAACTGATGTACAGGAGGTAGAATACTCCATTATGAATTACCTGGACATGCTCATCCGCGACCCCATCACCATCATAGCATACTTTATTTTCCTGCTCAGTATGAGTCCCCAGCTTACATTGTTTGTAATAATCGTCCTGCCGGTTACCGGATACCTGATCGGAAGGATCGGCCGCACATTACGCAGACAGTCGAAAGTAGGACAGACCAGGCTGGCAGGGATGCTTTCAACAATAGAGGAATCTATTGGCGGACTCAGGATCATCAAAGCTTTTAATGCCATAAATTTCATGGACCGGAAGTTCATTGACCAGAATAAAGCTTATGCAAAGGTCACTTTGAGTATTTATCGCCGCCGCGACCTCTCATCGCCAATGAGTGAATTCCTTTCTTCATGTGTCATCATCCTTGTACTCTGGTTTGGTGGCGGCCTGGTAATTGGTGAAAACTCACCCATCAGCGGAGAAATATTTATTACGTATATGCTGGTCTTCTCTCAGATCATTCCTCCGGCCAAAACCTTTGCTACCGGGTACTACAGCGTTCAGAAAGGCCTGGCATCTGCCGACAGGATCTTTGACATACTCGATGCAGATGAGGTGATCGATGAAAAGCCTGACGCGGTCAAGATCAAAGAATTTAGCAAAGACATTGAATATAAAGATGTCACCTTCCGCTATGAGGAAGAAGATGTTTTGACAGATATCAACATTAAGATTGAAAAAGGCAAGATCATTGCCCTTGTAGGCCAATCGGGAGGAGGTAAGTCTACCATGGTCGACCTGCTGCCACGTTTTTATGATACTGTTAAAGGTGAGATCCTCATTGACGGCGTAAACCTGAAAGATTACCGTATCGACGACATCAGGGGGCTGATGGGTATTGTTACCCAGGAGTCAATCCTTTTCAATGATACAGTATTTAACAACATCGCCTTCGGCATGCATGATGTAAGTGAGGAAGATGTGGTCGAAGCAGCCAAGATTGCCAATGCGCATGAGTTCATCAGCAAGATGCCCGAGGGCTATCAGACAAACATTGGTGATCGCGGCACCAAACTTTCCGGTGGCCAGCGCCAGCGTCTCAGCATTGCCAGGGCCATCCTCCGAAACCCTCCTATCCTGATCATGGATGAGGCTACCTCTGCACTGGATACCGAATCAGAAAGACTTGTACAGGAAGCCCTTGCAAACGTGATGAGCAACCGTACTTCCATTGTGATAGCACACAGGCTTTCCACCATCAAGTTTGCCGATGAGATCATTGTATTGCAAAAAGGAAAGATCGCAGAAAGAGGGAACCATGATGAACTGATCAGGCAGGATGGTATCTACAAGAAACTTCATGAATTGCAAACTTTTGCATAGCTGGTTGAATCCGCCTTCGCCAAGGCTTCGGCGGACAAAGTTGGTTGAATTAGTTGAATTGGGGCCCAGCACCCAGTAGGCAGTATAATATTGAACCCTAATTTAACATTAAAAATTCAAAATTCAAAATTTCATTATCCAGCATCCAGTATCCAGCATCCAGTATCTGTAAATTAAATGTGCCTAAGCTTAAACAGAAATTGATTAAATTTGCACAAATTTCAACACATGATGAACCTTGCGGAAATAATGTCTATATCGGGAAAGCCCGGATTATATAAAATGATATCGCATACCAAGACCGGCATGCTGGTAGAATCCATGCAGGATCAAAAACGTTTTCCTGTTTTTGCGCATGAGAAGATAAGTTCACTCGAAGAGATCAGCATCTTTACCGAAACGGATGACATTCCACTGAAAGAAGTCTTTAAAAAGATCAATGACCTGCTTGAGGGCGAGAAAGCACTCAGCCACAAATCACCGGCCAGTGAACTGAAAGATTTCTTTGATGATGCAGTACCGGATTATGATAAGGAACGCGTATATGTCTCCGACATTAAAAAGGTAATACAGTGGTACAATGTGCTGCATGAGATGGAGCTACTCGACTTCACAGAAGAAGATGATGAAGAAGTCAAAGAAGATGACACAGAAGAAGTTGAAGAAAAAAATGATACAGAATAAGACAG
>JAGLEK010000196.1 GCA_023145125.1 Bacteroidales bacterium
AAAAAAGCCCCGCTTTTCAGCAGGGCTCTGGAATTTTATCTCATTTCATCCGAAACACTCAGTCGCTTCCTGCCTTTCGCTCTACGGGCCTTGATAACCTTCTGTCCGTTGACAGTCGACATCCTCTTCCTGAATCCGTGTTTGTTTTTCCTTTTCCTGTTCGATGGTTGAAATGTTCTTTTCATTTTATGCTGAATTTTGGGAGTGCAAAAATAGACCTTTTTTTAATTATAACAAATTATTTAGCAGGAATATTTTTTAACGTTTCAACCAGATAATCCCAGAACTTCGCAACAGTAGGGATGTTCACCATCTCGTCAGGAGAATGCGGATTTCTGATCGTAGGCCCGAAAGAGATCATATCCCAGTCGGGATAAGCAGACCCGAGAATACCACATTCCAGTCCTGCATGGATCACCTTCACTGCAGGCACCTTCCCATATTTATTATTGTACACTTCTTTCATTTCCTTCAGGATGGGGGAATCCACATTGGGTTTCCAGCCCGGGTAGTCACCTGAATTCTCTGCTCTGGCTCCTGCCTCAGTGAAAACGTCGAAAATGACTTTCGCGATCTTGTCTTTATCGGCATCAACGGCACTCCTTTGCAGGCTGGCCATTTCAATCACGCCATCATTCGATTTTACCACGGCAAGATTGGTTGATGTTTCTACCACATCAGGCATATTCTTGTCAAAGGCGATCACGCCGTTCGGACATTTATCCACTGCCCGGTATAAGCCTTTTGTGCTTGCCTCATCAATCACGCTGCCCGGCATAGCGGTTTCTTCCACATCGATCTGCAGGCCGGGATCAGCATCTTTGAATGCCTCCTGCTGAGCTATGGCATAAGCCGATGCAAATCCAAGAAAATCATCCTTATTTGCTTCCGGCACCACAACAACCGTGAATGACTCACGGGGGATGGCATTCCTGAGACTTCCGCCCTTAACGTCAGCCAGCCTGAGGCCGAACTTATCGGCAGCTTCCATAAGGAGCCCGTTCATGATCTGGTTGGCATTGCCACGGCCCAGATGGATATCGAGTCCTGAGTGCCCGCCCTTGAGCCCTGATACACTGATTTTAAAGGCAGCTGCATTGGCAAAAACAGCTTCTTCGGTATAATTGAAAACACCAACTGTGTCGACACCACCGGCACAACCAATATAGAGTTCGCCTTCATCCTCTGAATCCAGGTTCATCAATATATCACCATCCAGCAGACCCGCTTTAAGGCCATTTGCACCGGTCATACCGGTTTCTTCGTCAGAAGTGAACAGACCTTCAACAGGTCCATGTGCCATATCCTTATCCTGCAATACCGCCATTGCGGCCGCAGCACCAATACCATTGTCGGCACCAAGGGTTGTGCCCCTTGCTTTCACCCAGTCGCCATCAATAAAAGTATCGATGGGATCTGTTTCGAAATTATGATCAGTGCCACTGTTCTTCTGCGGAACCATGTCGAGGTGTGCCTGGAGGATAACTCCTTTTTTTCCTTCCATTCCGGGCGTAGCAGGTTTCTTGATAATTATGTTCCCTACTTCATCCTTGATGGTTTCCAGTCCGAGGCCTTCCCCGAACTCCATCATAAAGGCCTGTATGGCATCTTCGTGCTTTGAAGGCCTGGGAACCTGTGTGAGCTTATAAAAGTTCTCCCACAATGATTTGGGTTCCAGATTTCTTATTTCATCACTCATTTTAAATAGGTTTTTTAATTCTTATTGCCAGCAAAGGCCATCCTCCCCATATAGAAAAATGACCTCACACTGAATAATATTTATCTTTTATTACTTTTCAATATTAGGTTTTTCCAGACCATATCCTTTCTTTCTATCTTCAATTCTAAGTAAGAAAGCAAACAGCAATGATAATATCGAGAGAGAGAGGAATATCATCATATCATAATAATAATCATACCTGAGATTGAGTTTCTCCTTTTCGATAGCTTGATAAGCATTTCGTTCACCGGCATGTATTACATTTTGCAAAACTAAATCCTTCTCGCCTGAGAAGTTAATATTATTAATACCTTCATAAATGCTCGAATAAATTTCGCCGGCTAAATAATTAGTATCAACATCCTCATATGATATTGGCTGGTAAGTTGCGTATTGAACGATAGAATCGACAGCCGTTTCGGTAGCTTTATCAATCGCTTTAGTAATCTCTTTCTCTGTAAAGGAATTACCTTCCAGGGTCTGTTTGAAAGCCTTTTCAATAGCTCCCTTGACTAATATTTTGTTTGGTGAAACATCTGGATTAGTTGCATTCAAAACAACACCAAGAAGCAGGGGTATAAACAATAGACCTATATTCTGTATCCAAAAAATAACGGCATAAGCAGTTCCCAACTGCTTTTCAGGAATAATTTTTGGTACGGAGGGCCACATTGCCGATGGTACAAGAGAAAAACCAATTCCAAGAATAATTACCATAACCGCTGCAACCCACCATGTTGTAATTGATGGGATAAATAATACGCCATGCACAAAGATCAATATCACTGATCCAATTATCATAATCGTAGCTCCCTTACCAAATTTATCATAAATACCACCAAACACAGGAGTCAGAATAATAGTGCCAAATGGTAATAAACTTGGGATCAGGCCGGCAAGATAAGGGCTGACATTGTATTTGTTTATCATCAGGTCGGTGGCATAAAACAAAAAGGGAAACACTGCCGAATAAAACAATACACAAAGAATAGCAATATACCAGAATCCACGATTACTGATAATCAATATAATATCTTTGATTTTAAATTCATCGTCTTTATTAATGACACCATCTGACTTTTCCGATTTATCCAGTTTAACATCAAGAATTGAGAAAAGAATGAAGGAGAGAACACCAAGTATCATAACTCCTAATGCAAACAGTATAGGTGCAGTAAGCGTAAAGTTCTTTGCAAGAGGCAATGAAATAGCTAATGCCAACAAGGTTCCCAGGCGGGCAATAGACATCTGCATACCCATAGCAAGTGCCAATTCCTTACCCTTAAACCAGCGCACTACAGCTTTTGAAATAGTGATCCCTATTGCCTCTGTACCGACACCAAAAATTGCAAAACCAAGAGATGAAAGCAAAACCTGTAGCTTCATTTCACCCAGCAAAGGGATGTTAACAACAGATCCTTCAGGAAATTGATGTGAGACCGCCCAGTAATTTAAAGCAGTACCGGCAAACATAACCAGGGTAGCTCCAAGCCCGGTTTTCCTGACGCCTAATTTATCAAGGATAAAACCACTGAAGATCAGCATAAACAGAAAAACATTAAACCATGCATAAGCAGAGGTATATGTCCCAAAGTCCTCACTATTCCAACCAAGAATACTTTCCAACATTGGTTTTATAGAAGAGAGTGCATAATTGAAATAATATGCACCAAAAATTGATAATGAAGCCAGGATTAATGCGGTCCAACGAGCTGTTTTAGATTCCCTTAAAGATTGTACTAATTTTTCAGTCATAATTATTTTGTTAGATTTATTTTTTTCAGAAAAATAGAGAAGGCGAATATAGATAAAATATTGCAGGCCAATCTGTACCTGAACATTTTATTTTTCAACTTAACGTGAAAGCGGTATATAGACCAGCTTTTTGGTGTGGAAAAATTCTATTGGAAAATTTATCTCCAGGTCGTAAATGGCATATCGCGCATTAATGCTGTTCAATTCTTCTTCCAGATCGCCCCCCTTCAGGTAGAGGATGCCATTGTTCAGGGTATTGAAATTCTTTTTCCTGATTTTTCCCCTCACCCACTTAAGAAAAACCGGGAATTTTGTAACAGCCCTGCTTACGATAAAGTCGTAGCGCCCTTCCACGTCCTCAGCCCTGATCTGCATTGCTTTTACATTGGAAATGCCAAGGGCATTCACTATTTCGTTCACAACTTTGATCTTCTTCCCTATAGAGTCAACCAGCAGAAATGAGGATTCAGGGAACATGATGGCAAGCGGTATACCGGGGAAGCCTCCACCGGTACCAACATCCAGAATTTTTGTCCCCGGCTTAAAATCAATGATCTTTGCAATGGACAGGGAATGAAGCACGTGCCGCTCCTCGAGCTTGTCGATATCCTTGCGGGAGATAAGGTTGATGCGCTCGTTCCAGTATTCATAAAGTTCTTGCAGCTTTGCAAACTGCTCATCCTGTTCCTTAGTTAAGTCCGGGAAGTATTGTCTTATCAGGTCCACGTATGCAAAGTTACCACTTTCCCCGGACTTAAGTCCGGGGAAAGTCCGGGGAAAGCCTGGGGAAATAAACAATAACTTGTGAATAAATACGCTTCAATTAATAAATACATTAAAAATCAAATGATATTTTTGCAGTCAATGGTAATCAGATCAACTATAATTGGCTTAGTATTGTTTCTGGGAAGCTTTGGGTTGTCAGCTCAGCATAAGATCTCTGTTGAGGATTACATACTCACCTATAAAGATGTCGCCATGGACAAGATGGAGGCATACGGCATACCGGCCTCCATCACCCTGGCACAGGGAATACTGGAATCGGGCAGCGGAAACAGCGAGCTTTCACGCAAGGCCAACAACCACTTTGGCATTAAGTGCCACAAGGGATGGAACGGCAAGACATTCCATATGGATGATGATGCAAAGAACGAGTGTTTCAGGAAATATAAATCCCCCGATGACTCATATCGTGACCATTCATTGTTCCTGACCAGCAGGGACCGGTATGCGGATCTGTTCAAACTTGACATAATGGATTACAAGGGCTGGGCCCGCGGATTGAAAAAAGCCGGCTATGCTACAAATCCCAAATATCCACAACTGCTGATAAAAATCATCGAAGAGAACAATTTACACGAATTCGATAAGGGGATCACGCCCGCATACCTCACTGAAAAACCTTATGAGCCGGTAGTTTCCGAAGCTGTTGTGGCTGAAGCTGTAAAATATCCTGCAGCTGCAGACTATGAACTTGCAGAGATATGGGAAACCGGCCGGAAGGTATATATCAACAATGGTGTAAAATTCATTTTTGTTACTGCCGGTGATAACTTCTCCGATATCGCCGCCGATTTTGAGATCTATTCCTGGCAACTGCCAAAATATAATGAGGTGGATAAAAAAGCGCAGCTGAAGGAAGGACAAATGCTGTACATCGAAAAGAAAAACAAAAAGAACAAGGAAGCCGGGACGCACACGGTGAAAGCAGGCGAAAGCATGCACTACATCTCACAACTCTATGGCATTCAGTTGAGGCAGTTGTATAAGAAAAATAAAATGGAGGAAGGTTCGAAAGTGGCGGCTGGGAAGGTTTTGAAGTTAGATTGAAGTACTTAGAGTACTTGGAGTACTTGGAGTTATCTAGCATCCAGCATCCAGTATCCAGTATCTGATCAAATCTTCCTCACCAGCTTCTCAAAAAGCACAATCAGATCATTCTCAGCTACAGCGGCTGTCTTTAGAATATCCTTGATATCTGCCACTGCCAGGTTATCAGGATCACATTCGTCTGTAATTACTGACACTGCAGCGCACGGAAGCCCCATATGTTTGGCAGCAATGGCCTCGGGAACGGTTGACATGCCAACTACATCTGCACCGATATTCCTGAGATAACGGTATTCGGCACGTGTTTCAAGCATGGGGCCGGGAAAAGCAACATATACTCCTTCGTGTAAAGTAATGCCCTGCTCCCCGGCGATCTGCCTCATCTTATCATTTAATTCCTTTGAGTACGGTTCGCTCATATCCGGAAAACGCGTGCCAAGTTCATCATAATTCGGTCCGATCAAAGGATTATCACCCAGCATGTTAATATGATCAGTCAGCATCATGAGGCTTCCTTTCCTGAAATCCATGTTCATGGTGCCGCAGGCATTGGAAACCAGCAAAGTCCTGATGCCCATCAGCTTCATCACCCTGACGGGAAAAACGACTTCCTGCAGACTGTAGCCCTCATAATAATGGAAACGCCCGTGCATGGCAATCACTTTTTTGCCTGCCAGTTGGCCGTAGATCAATTCCCCCTTGTGAAATTCCACTGTAGACACCGGAAAATGAGGTATCTCCTCATAAGGTATCCTGTACCGTATATCGATCCTGTCGACCAGCTTGCTCAAGCCTGTGCCAAGGATGATGCCAAGGTCGGGATTGTCGAAACCTGCTTTTTGAAGAAAATCTACTGCTTCATGAAGTTTTCTCATAGTTATTTCTACTGTCAACCGTCAACTGTCAACTGTCAACCGGCTGCCGCAAAATTAGCAAGAAAATATTTCTTATTAAAAAAGCACACTAATTATCCACAAAAGCCTGTTAATTCTAATTCGGCACAATTTCTGTTTCATAATGAAATTTTAAATAGTTTTGTGCGTTGTAATACAAAAATGGCAACAGCTATTTTTTAAACCGTTAACACCTAAAATAAGATGATCAAGAGAATCTTTAAAATTACCTTTCTGCT
>JAGLEK010000197.1 GCA_023145125.1 Bacteroidales bacterium
AACCCATTCTCTGATTTCGTTGATGGTTTTTAATCATATTTAACAAAAAGCATATTTAATCAAAACTATCTTTATAAGTTGCAAAAATGCCGTAACATCGGGTTACGGCATTTTTTTTTGCGTATATTTATAATGGATTAAGCAATGTGTATCAGATTAACCCTAAAACCAAAACCATGAGATTAGCAACAAGGATTTTATTTAGCCTGCTATTATTATTTGCATTTCAAAGCTCGTATTCACAATTAGATGGGGGCGCATTTAACTCAACAGGATCGGGCTTTTCAGTCGTTTCCTTAAACGACTATCAAAGCCTTGGTGTAAACCCTGCAAACCTCGGATGGCAGAAAACCAGCCACAAAATGCATGTGGGTTTTTTCGAGTTTGGCTTATCGATTTATTCTGAACCGCTAACCAAGAGTATGGTATATAACGACCTTTTAGGCAACAGTACAGACTTTACTGATCAATCTCAGCGTAATGATGCGATAAAGAGATTTACGGATACAGAGTTGTTGATAAATATATCAAACACACTCTTTGGGTTTTCCTACCAGGATGAAAAGCTCGGTGGCTTTGCATTTGCTGTTCGTCAGAGGATATCATGGCGCAGTACATTAAATAAGCAAGCTTCTGAGTTTTTGTTTGAAGGTTATAATTCACCTTATTTTGATAGTATCGTAGTTCAGCCAAATGGTGATACGATAGGATATTCTACAAATCCGGATGAAGCTTCCAAACTCTATAATCCAACCGATATTTCGCATCTGTTTTATAATGAGTTTGTACTTGGTTATGGAAGGAAACTGGTAGATAAAGAGAATTTTAAGTTTTATGCCGGCGTCGACTTCAAGATCTTGCAGGGATATGGAATGCTCAATTACAATTCCATATCAGCAACGCAGGTGGAAGGCTACCAGGCCCTCAGCCCCTCTTATGGTGTGAAATATGATGAGCCTACCCCATCAGAGTTAACAGGCAGTGGCTGGCAAACAGCCGGTATGGGATTTGGTATCGATATAGGAGTTTCCTTTGAAATATATCAGAAGACCAGGGTTGCAATTGCCCTGAATGATGTGGGATCAATTAAATGGGATGGAAATGTTTATCAGGGAGAGAATGTTCCTATCTGGAAAATAGAAACTCCCGGGATAGATAATTACAATATCTTCTCTGAATCCGGCGGTATTATTGCTGATAATTCAAGCCTTGGCAAATGGGAAGGCCTTAAGGACAAAACGGTGTCAACTCCAATGCATCTGCGTGCCGGTGCCAACCACCAGGCTATGGACGAGCTTGCTTTTGGATTAGAGATCCTGATACCGCTTGGCAGTGATGATCTCCCGGGAGCATATGTAAATCCGTATTATGCTGCGGGTGCACAATATAGCCCTGCAAAATGGTTCCAGCTTTCAGCCGGCTTTACATATGGTGGCGGGTATGGACTGAATATTCCGCTTGGCCTGACATTCCGACCAATACATTCTGAAAGCACCTTATGGGAAGTTGGGTTTGCCAGCAGGGATATACTCACCTTTTTTAAGACCACAGACCCTGTGGTTTCAATGGTGTTTGGATTCCTGAGGTTTGGATTTGGTGGGAACTAGATAACATTGTCCAATCGGCATTTTGCATTGTCGATTTTTCATGTGTTTCATTTTCTCAATTTTATCGACAGTATCTGGCAATCATATTATCGGCTTGAGAATAGCCGAGGGCATTTACCTTATACCAGTTTTTACATGCTTCCTCAACGTTTCTCATCCTGAAATATGTCAGGCCGCGATTGTAATATGCCCTGGCATTGACAGGATCGAGTGAAACAGCTTTGTTGAAATCGTCAATAGCCATGGGATAATCTTGATTAACAGAAAGAAATAAAACTCCTCTTGCAACGAAAGCGCTGACAAAATTTGGATTTAGTTCGATAGCGCGGTCATAATCCTTTAAAGCAGATGTGAAATTCTGCATGGCTGCCAGAGAAAGTCCACGGTTATAGTATGCTGATGAATATGCGGGAAAGATAGAGATCGCCTTATTAAAATCCTGTATGGAACGTTCATATTCCATATGTTCATAATACCAGACTCCCCGAATATTATAAGCCATAGTAACATCCGGAGAATTTTCTATAATGCTGCTGCTAAGCGATAAAGTATTTTTCCAGCTATCCGAACGGTAATGAGTAATACCGGCAAGAAAAATCAGCATTATGACAGCTGCTGTTATGATCCAGTACCTGTAAGAAGCTGCCTTTTTATAAATCCATATGCCCAGCACTGCCAAAGGTAAATATATGCCGATGGATGATAAATAAAAATACCTGTTGGCACAAAACCCATCTTCCACAAAAGAGATCTGGGTAACAAATACAGTAAGAAAGAAAAACAAAAGGCTGAAAACAATAACAGGAGCTTTTTTACGAAACTTCAACATGAAAATACCGGCGATAAGTATCAGAGCAGGTGAAATGTACGCCATTACCGCAAGGGTTCCGTTGGATGATCTGCCCGGAAAGGAATCAATAGCAGTTAGTCCGATGGGGTAAATAACTTTTAAAATATATCCCACAATTGAAACGCTGATGACGAAAACCTTTTGGATAAATGAATATTCAGGAATGATCTCAGTATTTCCTGCATCGGTGCGGAAGTATATGGTAAGCAATCCCGTTGCTACGGCAATGCAGAAAAATATCGATACTATTATAAGTTGCCGGAGATCATATTTGGTTTTATATATCCAATTGACCAGTAAAATTACAGGTGCTAATGTAACAGCTTGAGATTTAGAAAGGCATGCAAAAACAAAAAATAACAGCGACAGAATTATTTTAGCGTTTTTTTTGGGTGACGATTTAAGATATTGAATATAGTATATCAACGACAACAAAAAAAACAGTGTACCAAGAAGATAGCTTCGTGCTGAAATCCATCCTACAACATCCGCATGAATGGGATGCAAAGCAAATAAGGCTGCAGTTATAAGGGCTATACTCTTTTCCTTAACGAGTAAAGAAACAAATCTAAAAACCAGGAAGATATTAAGCAGGTGCAGCAAAATATTTGTAAAATGAAACCCGGCTGAACTCATCCCGAATAATTGATACTCTAACGCATAGGATAAAAACGTAATGGGGTTATAGGAATAATAAACAGAAGTAGTGAAAATGGTTTTAATGTTCTTAATTGAAAAATCTGTAATGCTCAGGTTTTGAACAACGTTTCCAATATCATCATATTGAAGGAAATCAGCAAATAAGAGATCTTTGTAAACAATAAAAGAAATGATCAGTAATAAAGGTAGAATATACAAGACCAGCCTGTTATCAACAGGTAAATTTTTCCAATAAGCAGATTTCCCTTTATTAAGCATATATAATAATCCAAATATATGCAATAGTTTACAATTCAGACTTTAGTTGGGTTTTCCATTATTAAATGTGTGGCATTTTCCGTTTTTTGGGATATCAATAATCACCTCAGGTCCCCAACAAACGAAATTCTCCTCAACTGAGCATTGACCGGACAAACAAGCTCAACCCAGGTATTTCCCCCGTCAGTGGTCCTGAATATAGAACCCAACTGGTTTGGATCAAAATTAGAATTGACAGCCCAAAGATTATTCTCATCCAGGGCAGTAATACCCATAATGTAACTTGCAACTTGAGTTGTGCAGGAAACAATCTGCTTGTCCCATGTATCGCCCTGATCGCCAGTTATATCAATATTGCAATAATCGGATACTACAAATGCTTTTGAGGTGCCCACAACACATATGCCATTATTATCATAAGCATTAGGACCATCCTTTCTCATCCATGTAGTACCCTGGTCAGTGGTAATATATATTGCACTACGCCCTGCCGTCCAAACATTGTTAGCGTCAAATGCGTGAATGTCAAGAATATATAAATCGGTTGGTTGTACAACATCGGCCCCCTGTATTTCCCATGTTGCTCCACCATCACCTGTATAAACAATAAGTGCTATGCTGTCATTATGGTGTGCCCCCACCGCCCATACATGATCCTTGTCGTAAGCAAACAAGCGGTAATAATTTGCTCCGGGAAATAATCCTTCAGCTTGCTTCACCCATGTTGCTCCTCCATCGGTTGTTTTTAGTATCACCTCCGAAGTACCGGCTGCCCAGGCAATATTGTTGCTCACTGCTCTGACACCACCCAGGTCCGTATCCGGAATACTTCCTTTGTTTCCCTGTCGTTCCCAGGTAAGGCCTCCATTCGATGTCCGGAGAATAGTTCCGTATCCATTATCCCTTGCCCCAACTGCCCATGCATTGTTTTTATCAATTGCATAAATATCTGATATTTCGACATTTGGGATCATGGTTGAATCCCCTTGACGAACCCAGTTTTCGCCATCAGCTGTATAAATAATAGATCCATATCCATCAACAGGCCCTCCTATAGCCCAGCCAATTATTTCCTGTGGTGTCGGGCCGGGCGGATTATCATCATTTTCTTTTTTACATCCAAAAATAAAACTGATCGACACGATCAGAGTCCAGGTAAATAGTTGCAAAAAATAGTTTTTCATGATCTTGGTTTTTAGGTTAATTGCTTCGGACCGATCAAGCTCAGAATTCTCATTGGAAAGGCTAAAGTGTTTTTCGTTATTTCAAATATAATGAATTAATAGCAATTTTTATTGAATATATTGTTGATTGATCATTTTCAGGTTCTTCATTTTCCAATTGTTTGGTGTGACATTTTCTCGTTTTGAATATTATCTTTGAATTAGTTTTGCAATAAACAGGCTTTATGGAAGAATTGTACAAAATATACCTGGCAGGGGAATTCCGTACAACGGCAGATAAGTTGACGGTATTCAACCCCCATACCAATAAAGAGATCGCAACTACATACAGAGCAGGGGATGCAGAGCTCGGGGAAGCGATCCGAAAGGCTTTATCAGTAAAAGATATCCTGACAGACCTGCCATCCGGGCAGAAATATGGTATCCTGATGCAGATCGCTTCAGAAATGAAAAGAGAGAAACAGGATCTTGCCCGGATCATCACCGCTGAATCAGGCAAACCGATACGATACGCTCTGGGTGAAGTAGACAGGGCCATACAAACATTTACCATTGCTGCTGAAGAAAGCAAGCGCCTGCCCGGCGAATACATTGATATTGAATGGACTGCCGCCGGTGAGGGGAAAGAAGCGATTGTGCGTTATTTCCCGACAGGCCTCGTGGCGGGAATATCACCATTCAACTTTCCTTTAAATCTGGCAGTACACAAGCTGGCCCCGGCCATAGCCGCCGGCTGTCCAATCATTCTCAAGCCTTCATCATCCACTCCACTCTCCACATTGAGGCTGGCACAGATAATAGATAATACCGAGCTTCCGAAAGGTGCAGTATCCATCTTGCCAATGAGCAGGGAAACAGGGAACAGCATGGTGACTGATGAACGATTTAGCTTACTTACTTTCACCGGCTCACCGGTCGTTGGCTGGAAAATGAAATCCCGGGCAGGAAAGAAAAAAGTTATCCTCGAACTGGGCGGTAATGCAGGAGTAATAGTTAGTGAAAGTGCTGACCTTGATAAGGCCGTGAAGAAGTGCATTATAGGAAGCTTCGCATATTCGGGCCAGGTGTGTATACATACCCAGCGCATCTACGTTCAGAAAAAAATATTCGATGAGTTCACACGGAAATTCATTGCTGCAGTAAAAACATTGAAGAAGGGGGATCCGATAGAGGAACACACCGACATTTCCTCAATGATAGATGATGCCAATGCCGAAAGGGTCGAAAACTGGGTTAAAGAAGCGTTGGAATCAGGAGCTGAACTGCTTTGTGGCGGCAACAGGCATGAAAGCTATTATGAGCCAACCGTTCTCACCAACACTTCCTCATCAATGAAAGTATGTGGCCTGGAGATATTTGGCCCTGTGGTGACAATCGAAAAATATACTGACTTTAAAGATGCGCTTGAAGATATTAACGACAGCAGGTATGGGCTGCAGGCAGGTGTTTTTACCAATGAGATCAGCCAGATGAACGATGCCTTCCGTCACCTGGAGGTTGGAGG
>JAGLEK010000198.1 GCA_023145125.1 Bacteroidales bacterium
ATTTTAAATTAAGGGATACTTCTTAAATATCTCCTCAGACTTCATCAGGATATCAACATACTGGGCACGTTTGTAAGTAAACGGATCTTTCAGCGTTTTCTGTGACAACTTACCCCTGAATTCATCCAGTGTTTTGTAATTTTTCTTCTTCATCCAGGTTTCCATCTCATTCAGGATGGTGCTGATCTGCCCGATCCCGTTCTTATAGATCGTACTCACAATCTGAACGGCATCTGCACCGGCAAGCATCATTGAGATAACATCTTCGCCGGTAAAAACACCCGTGTTGGCACAAACCTTGGCGTTGAGCTCGCCATAAAGCAGGCCTGCAAAACGCAGTGCTATCCTGTTATCGTTCTGAGTTGAAAGATTATAAGGAAAATAATGTTCCTCCAGGTCGATATCGATCTCGGGCTGGAATAAACGATTGAAAAGCACAAATGCATCAACACCCCTCTTATCCATTTCAGAGATCACATACAATGGGTTGGTATAATAGGGGCTCAGTTTTGCTGCTACCGGTATCTTAACGGCTTTTTTTACTTTTTCCAAAAGATCAAGCTGCTCTGTAAGGACAGACCTGCCATCAATTTCAAAACTTCTCGGTATGAAATAGAAATTCAGTTCCAGTCCGGCAACCCCTGTATCCTCTATCTTTTTGGCATATTCTTCCCAGGTCTCATCATATACACAGTTAAGGCTGGCAAACAATGGAATTCCCAGGGCTTCCCTGGCTTCTTTCAGCATGGCAAGATAGGCCTCCGGGCCGGCTTCATCAATATCAGGATATGGAGAACCTGACATCTCTGCATGCCTGTCCGCATAGTTCTCTTCTGCTTGAAAATTCTGCAGATTTTCAAGGTGGATCTGCTCTTCAAACAGGGTTTTATAAACGACAGCAGCAGCTCCTTCCTCTTCAATATTTCTCAACGCAGCAAGGTTAGTAACAAGGTTGCTGGCTCCAACGATTACAGGGTTCTTCAACTCCACCCCCATATAATTTGTTTTCAGGTTCATAGTAGTCTTAGTTAATTGTTTTATTATTGAAACGGTTCTAGCAATTTTTAAGCTGCATAAAAGTATGCAAAAATATTTAATCACCTGAATCTGCACCAATCTAAAATCAATATAAATAAAGTAAGTACTGCCTAAATTTACCCGAATTTAAAATGCATATACATATTATTTATTATTTTCGTGCTGCCTTTTTGGCACATTTGTTTTGAACTTGTAAAGACTTAAAAATAAAGATATTATGGCTAGAGAGAAAAAATTTATCACTTGTGATGGAAACTATGCTGCATCTCATGTGGCATACATGTTCAGTGAAGTGGCATGCATCTACCCTATCACCCCGTCCTCAACTATGGCGGAGTATATTGATGAGTGGGCTGCTTACGGCAGAAAGAATATTTTTGGTGAGACTGTTAAGGTGGAAGAAATGCAATCAGAAGCCGGAGCAGCAGGAGCCCTTCATGGTTCTCTTCAGGCCGGAGCCCTTACCTCTACTTTCACTGCTTCACAGGGCCTTCTGTTAATGATCCCGAACATGTACAAGATCTCCGGTGAATTCCTGCCGGCGGTATTTCATGTCAGTGCAAGAAGTATTGCCGCACATGCCCTTTCCATCTTTGGAGACCATAGTGATGTGATGTCTGTCAGGCAGACCGGCTTTGCAATGCTGGCCTCAGGGAGCATACAGGAAATTATGGATATCGGTGGCATCGCCCACCTGGCATCAATAAAATCAAAGATCCCTTTCCTTCACTTCTTCGATGGATTCAGAAGCTCTCACGAGATCCAGAAAGTGGAATATTTCGACAACGATGATGTAACGGACCTGGTCGACTATGAGATGTTGCAGAAGTTCAGGGATAATGCCCTCAACCCCGAGCATCCTGTTACCAGGGGAACTGCACAAAACCCCGACATATTCTTCCAGGCCAAAGAAGCCGGAGCACGCTTTTACGATCCTATCCCCGATATCGTGGAGGATTACATGAAGGAGATCAGCAAAATGACAGGCAGGGAATATCACCCATTCACCTATTACGGTGCCCCTGACGCCGAAAATATTGTCATAGCTATGGGTTCCGTCACTTCCACTATTAAGGAGGTGATCGATTATAAGCTTGCAAATGGCGAAAAAGTCGGCCTCATCTCAGTACACCTTTACAGGCCATTCTCAGAAAAATATTTTATGCAGGTTTTTCCAAAGAGTGTAAAACGTATTGCAGTGCTTGACCGTACCAAGGAACTTGGCGCCAACGGAGATCCGCTGTATCTCGACATCAGGGATCTCTTCTACGGAAAGGAAAATGCCCCGACGATTGTGGGTGGCCGCTACGGTCTCAGCTCAAAAGATACTACTCCGGCAATGATCATTTCTGTTTTCGATAACCTGGAGCAGGCGATACCGATGAACCAGTTTACCGTGGGCATCATCGATGATGTTAAATACACATCTCTTCCGCTCCTGCCTAATGTTTTGACAGCACCAAAGGGAACCTATGAAGCGAAATTTTACGGCCTGGGATCTGATGGTACAGTAGGCGCCAATAAAAACTCCATTAAGATCATTGGCGACACCACAGACAAGTTTGTACAGGCTTATTTTGATTATGATTCCAAAAAATCAGGCGGGATCACCACTTCTCACCTGCGTTTCGGCGATTCTCCCATACAGTCGGTTTACCTGGTTAACACACCTGACTTTGTTGCCTGCCACGTGCCTTCTTATCTGAATAAGTACGATATGCTGAAAGGCCTCAAGAAAGGTGGCACATTCCTTCTCAACAGTATATGGGATGAAAAGGAAACCATGGAACACCTGACAGATGCCATGAAGAAATATATGGCTGAGAATGACATCCGCTTCTATATTATCAATGCCACAAAGATCGCTGAAGATCTCGGGCTTGGTTCCAGGACCAACACCATCATGCAATCGGCATTCTTCAAAATTGCTGATGTGATCCCTTATGAACTGGCTGTTGAGCAAATGAAAAAAGCCATTTTGAAATCATTCGGAAAGAAAGGTGAAGAGATTGTTAACATGAACAATGCCGCTGTTGATCAGGGTGGCAATGTTACGGAGGTAAAAATACCTTCCGAATGGAAAAAGATTGAGCCGAACGATAAGAAAACAAAAACAGAAGTGCCTGATTTTGTGGCCAATGTTTGTGATCCGATCAACCGACTCAAGGGCAATGACCTTCCGGTAAGTGCATTTCTTGGCCGTGAGGACGGGACCTTCCCTTCCGGCACCACCGCCTTCGAAAAACGTGGTATTGCAGTAAATGTCCCTGAATGGATCCCGGAAAACTGTATACAGTGCAACCAGTGCTCCTACGTTTGCCCTCACGCAGCCATCAGGCCATTTCTTATCAACGAAGATGAAATGAAAGAACTTCCTGAAGGTACTGCCACCATCGTGGCCAAAGGAAAAGGCTTCGAAGGCCATAACTTCAAGATCCAGGTCAGCGTGCTCGACTGCACAGGATGTGGAAACTGTGCCGATGTCTGTCCTTCCAAAGAGAAATCACTTGTCATGAAGAAGCTCGAAACACAGCTTGATGAAGTGGACAGGTGGAATCACTTCGACAGCAAGGTAGGCTATAAAGACCAATTGGTTGACAAATTCAAGACCGTTAAGAACAGCCAGTTTGCACAACCACTGTTCGAATTCTCCGGTGCCTGCGCAGGTTGTGGAGAGACACCTTATGTGAAAACCATTACCCAGCTCTTCGGGGAGCGCATGATGGTTTCCAATGCTACGGGTTGCTCTTCTATCTACGGTGGTTCGGCACCTTCGACATCTTATTGCAGCAACAAGGAATCTGGCCATGGCGTGGCCTGGGCAAACTCCCTCTTTGAAGACAATGCAGAATATGGATTCGGTATGGCTGTTGGTGTAAGAAAGATGCGTGATAGGATTGCCGACAGGTTGAATAAGCTGGCCCCAAAAGCTGATGCCAAAACGCAGGAAGCCATCAATGAATGGCTGGCAGGCATGGAGCTTGCAGAGCCATCGAAGATCGCATCAGCCAAACTGCTACCCCTGCTTTCAAAAATCAAAGATCCACTGGCAGAGGAACTCCTCAGCCTTGAGCAATATTTTGTCAAGAAATCAATATGGGCGTTTGGTGGTGACGGATGGGCCTACGACATAGGCTACGGAGGGATTGATCATGTCATTGCTACCGGTGAAGATATCAATATCCTTGTCATGGATACCGAAATATATTCCAATACCGGCGGGCAGTCATCCAAAGCAACACCTGTGGGCGCCGTTGCCAAGTTTGCCGCTTCAGGTAAGAAGATCCGTAAAAAAGATCTGGGAATGATGGCCATGACCTATGGATATGTATATGTTGCACAGGTAGCCATGGGAGCCAGCCAGTCGCAGTTCTTCAAAGCACTGAAAGAAGCTGAAGCCTACCCGGGGCCTTCACTGATCATTGCCTACTCACCCTGTATCAGCCACGGCCTCAAAAGAGGGATGGGTAAATCACAGGAAGAAATGAGCCATGCAGTAGATGCCGGTTACTGGCAGACGTATAGGTTTAACCCCTTGCTGGAAGAAGAAGGGAAAAACCCCTTCATCCTCGATTCAAAAGAACCGGATTGGAGCCTGTTCAATGATTTTCTCAATAGTGAGGTTAGGTATACATCACTCAAAAAATCCTTCCCGGCAGAAGCCGAAAGGCTGCAGGCCCTGGCCGAAAAGAATGCAAAATGGCGTTACAACAGCTACAAGCGCCTGGCAGAGAGAGACTACACTGAAGAATAATCATTGCACCAATGTTTAACATTAAAACCGGGCCAGCTTGCTGAACCGGTTTTTTTTATTAGGGTTGCCAACCTTAATAGGGTTGCCAACCCTAATAAGGTTGGCAACCCATCCGGCATCCTTTTTGTATCTTAGCTACAAATAATAAATCCCCAATTATGAAAATTTCCGTTTTACTTCTGATTACACTGATTACAACAGGCATATTTTCCCTTAATGCCCAAACGATCAGTCCCGATATCTATTTCGATGATGAACCCGGAACCCATAACATGGGGATCACTTCCGACGGGGAGTTCTATTATACATGCAACGGAGGTAAGACCTATGAGGGTAAGATCAGCAAATACAGCCTTAATGGTAATTTCATGAAAAGTTTCGGGATCGACCTGGATATGCGCAGCATTATGTACAACTCCAAAGACAAGCAGCTCTATGTAAATTGCTATGATGGAAATATCTATAAAATAACCAGTCTGGAAGATGGATCTTTTCAATTAGCTTACAGTAAGTTATATAAGAATGAGCAGGCTTCACTGGCAATGGATCCCAAAGGAAAATACCTGTATTACCTTGATGATGGGACCCTTAAGGTTTATGACTTTACCAAAGGCACCCTCGTAAACACTTATTATGGAATAAACAGCGGCCCTGAACTAGGAAGCGGAAATTCATCTGTCGCCGTGAGCAAGAAATACATCATTACTTTCGATTCAGGAAAGCAGGCCTTCTACATTTATGACAAAAAAGGAAATTTCAAAGAAAGCATCAAATATAAGAATGGCGATTACGGTTTCTCATTAGCCTACGCCAATGGACATATCTTTGTCTCGACAGATGGCGATTATGGGGTGGGGAAGTGGTTTGGGTATGAGCGGAAATAGGTGCAGGGGGCAGGAGGCAGGGTACAAGGGACAAGGGACCAGTACACCTACGCTAAAGCTTCGGTGCACGAAGTAGGCTGTAGGCTGTAAGCTGTTTGCAAACCAATTCAATCGAAGCGAAGCGA
>JAGLEK010000199.1 GCA_023145125.1 Bacteroidales bacterium
CCCAAGCGCGTAGCGCTTGTTCAATGGTACAGTTGGATTTCGCACCAGGCCAGAACGCTTGTGCAAAAGCATGATATATCGCTAAGGATTATTTCAACAATTCCAAAAACTGAGGCAGATCAAGAATTTCAATTCCTGACTTTTCCGCCTTTTCCAGTTTGGAAGGGCCGGCATTGGCCCCGGCAAGGAGGTAATTTGTTTTTGCTGAGAGGGAAGTAGTGCTTTTTCCTCCGTAATGCTCTATCATCTCTTTAATCTCATCCCTGGAGTGATCATCGAAAGTACCGCTGACCACAAATGTCTTTCCATCCAATAGCTGGGGAATGGTGGATTCATTTTCCGGGATATTCATTTGCAGCCCGGCCTCTTTCAGCAAGTTTATCAATTCCCTGGTTTCCGGATTGCTGAAGTAGTCAACGACAGAGCGGGCAATTTTTTCGCCTATTTCATGAATGTCGATAAGTGCCTCCATATTTGCAGAGGCAACTGCATCGATTGATTTAAAGTGCCTGGCAAGGATCTTGGCCACTGTCTCGCCGACATGCCTGATACCCAGTGCAAACAGGACACGCTCGAAGGGTACTTTCAGCGACGCCCTGATGCCATTGATAATATTCTCAGTCGTCTTATCTTTAAAACTAACTTTTCTTTCCTTCTTATCATCCTCTGCCGGATACACCTTCTCGAGGCCCAGGATGTCATTATATTTTATTGTATAAAGGTCTGCAACACTTCTGATGATACCATTCTCATAGAGTATTTCCACCTTTCCTTCGCCAAGGCTGTCGATGTCCATGGCACGCCTGCTGATGAAATGCTCGATACGGCCTTTGATCTGTGGCGGGCATGCAGCATCGTTAGGACAAAAATGTGCAGCCTCATCTTCATGCTTCAGCAGTTTTGTTCCGCAATCAGGACATTCATCAATAAAATGAATGGGTCCGGCATCTGCCTTCCTGTCTTTTTTTACCACTCCTGTAATCTTGGGGATAATATCCCCTCCCTTTTCCACCTGTAGCAAGTCACCGTCGTGCAGGTCTAATTTCGTAATGATGTCGGCATTATGCAGGGAGGCGCGTTTCACAATGGTGCCTGCCAGGGGCACAGGCTCGAGGTTTGCAACCGGGGTGACAGCACCCGTCCTGCCCACCTGGTAGCTCACAGAAAGAAGGCGCGTGGTGGCTTGCTCTGCCATGAATTTATAGGCAATTGCCCATCGCGGGCTTTTGGCAGTAAAGCCGAGGTCCTGCTGTTGCAGGAAATCGTTTACCTTGATCACCACACCGTCGATATCAAAAGGCAATTCCGGCCTGGCACCTTCCATCTCATGGATGAAATTAAAGATTTGCTGCTGATCCTTCGTCTTGATGATATATTCAGATATTTTGAAACCCCATTTTTTCGCCTCCATCAGGTTTTCGTAATGCGAATCAAATGGAAGGTTTTTGCCATGTATACTGTAGAAAATACAGTCAAGTGGCCGTTTGGCTACCTCGGAAGAATCCTGCATTTTGACACTGCCGGAAGCAGAATTACGTGGATTGGCAAATAATGGCTCTCCGGCTTCTTCCCTCTCCCTGTTGATCTTTTCAAATCCCTTATGCGGAAGGAATATCTCGCCCCTGATCTCCAATTCCTGTGGGTGATCACCGTGTAAAAGCAACGGAATGCTCCTGATGGTCCTGATATTGGCCGTAACATCATCTCCCTGTGTGCCATCTCCACGTGTTACTGCACGAATGAAGTTGCCTTGCTCATAGGTGATGGAGATAGCAACACCATCATACTTCAATTCACAAACGTAATCAGGGTCTTTATCGAGGTCTTTTCTTATCCGTTGGCCAAAGGCTATGATCTCTTCCTCTGAATATGTATTGGAGAGGCTGAGCATCGGTGTTTTGTGTGTTACCGTGGGAAAGTCTTTGGTGATAACGCCACCGATGCGTTTAGCGGGTGAATTAGGGTCAGAAAATTGGGGATATTCGGTTTCCAGGCGGATCAACTCTTCCAACAGCATGTCGAACTCATAGTCGCTGATCACGGGTGATGAAAGTACGTAATAATTATGGTTATGCTGACGGAGTTGCCGGCTTAGTTCATCAATCCTCAGTTTTGCCTCTTCTGCCTTCATCCTGCTTATTCAATTTTGTGGGGGCGACTTTGTGTATTTCTGTAAATATACACATTTTGATTCTCATTTACGGGGTTGAGCCAGAATAATATACGATCGATCATGCCGGGTGATACGGTGGTTTCATAGACAATATCAGGGAACACTTTTTTAACTTCCGCCAATCTGTATTCAATGTTCTTCTCGCCCTCAAAAATGACAAAATCAGGCATATTCAGATAATTTTCTTTATACCATGCGCCCACAACACTTGCCGGCCTGGTATTATTTATTTCGCTATAGCCTGCCCATTGTCCGAGGTAATACATGGGTAAAAGGTTGACGCCGTCCTTGTTTGAGTTTTCTACCAGGATGTTGTCAATGTCTTGGTATTTTGAAAGATAACACATGCTTTCCACGCGGGCGCGCTTACTATATGTGGTTGAGATCACTAATAGTAAGATGATGTTTATCAGCCAGAAGAAACCCCAGGAAGAGCGATGTAAAGCCTTCTTCCCTGCCCAGAATCTGGACTTTTGCAAGAAGTGGTACCAACCCGCAGTCCCTGCAATTATAAAGAATGGTATCAGTGGCAGGATGAATCTTTCCTGTTTGCCTGGGTAGTAGGAATGAAATATGAGAAATAACATCACCGGCAGGAATATGAGCAGGTATTTCCTCCAAACTTTGATAAAAGCATAAAAGAACCCAAAGATCAGGAAAAAACTGATGGGTGGTATGAGCGCCAGCATGATCACCAGCATATATTGATACCAGGGACCTATGTTGTATTCCGCATAGCTGTGCATGTTGTAATCAATGTACTCCAGCAGTTCTGCAAAGGGATACCCCCAAACATAAATATCTATTGTGGCCAGTAAGAGAAATGCTGTGATAAGCACTCCGATGCCGGTTGTGATGGCCTCTTTCCATCTTCCAAGGATCAACAGGCCCAGGCCAATGCCCCCGATGTAAACCATTGATTGAAACCGCATGCAGAAGGCAATGCCTAGTATCAGGCCTGCCAACAGTCCCTGCAAGAAGGGATTTCTCTTTTTCTTGTCATTTATGAGGATCCATGTGCCCCAGAAAAGGAAAGGGACACATGTGAACTCAACCAGGTTTCTTACACTGATGAAGGGAAACATCCAGAGCAGCGCAAGCAACAAACCCGAGATTCCGGCAGCTTTCTGTCCTCCGATCTTTAGAGTTATCTTATACCCCAGGATCACAACGACCATCGACAATGCTGCATGCAAGAAGCGGATAACATACATTTTTCCCTGCGGATCGTCGAATCCCAGGAATGAGAAGAACCTGAACAGGACATAATGCAATCCGGTATAAAACAGGTTATGTCCGGTAGGACCATTATTACCCTCGCTTTCAGGCAGCCATCTGTTATAATCAAATCCATCTACCCATGATTGGGATGCTTCGATGATAAGGAAATGGTCGTCGAACCATCCAAATCCCCTGGAAAAGATAACAGCGACCAGGCGGCTGACAATAGCCAGCAAAATAATGACACGTAAAGGATTTTCTTCCCATTCCCTGTTTATTTCAGCTACAATCTTGCTAACACGCATAAGAATGGTTCAAGTGAAGGGATCTGCCGTTGTGAAAAATCGGACCTCTAACCTATATTAGCGTAATATACTCGTAATATACCTTGCCGGTCATTACCGGGTTGATACACATCACAGGTATTTTGGCCTTGTTGAACATCATCTTTTCATCCCAGGCCCCGGCGTTGAAATTGGGTGAGAAAATATCTGCATCAGTCATGATCATGATCATGTCAGCTTTTTCTGCCGTAGCATATTCAATCATCTTTCCGGCAAAATTTCCTGATTTTTCAGCATCCTGGATACTATAGGTGATGTTGTTCTTATCAAATGCTTCTTTGATCTGGCCGGTGACCACATTTAATTTTCCTGCCAGGATGGGGTCGGTGTGTGGTTCCCTGAAAATATTGATCACAGAGCCAAATGTTTTGGCGATATGCATAGCCCACTGTACCTGTTGCCGGGCTTCGGTAAAGCTGTTGATAGGGAAAACAATCTTTTTATAACCCTTGTCAAATGATTTATCCTGAACGACAATAGTTGGTACAGGTGATTTGGTGACCACCTTGAGGGCGTGGCTCCCAACAAGGTATTGCAAGCCCTTTTTGCCATGTGTGCCCAGTATCATGATTTTGGCCCCCATATCTGACGCAGCCTCATGGATCTCATTGAAAATACTTCCTTCACGTGTTATAGTCTCCACTGAAATACGAGACTTCTCCCTGATATCATTGGCAATATCATTCAATTTATCGGCGATGGCTGAAACATCCAGATCAGCCTTTTTTAACTGTGATTTTGTTTCACTATTGATCACATGGATGATAACAAGTTTATAGTTGAGGTATTCAGCCAGTTCAACACCATGGTTGATGGCATTCTGGCATATTTCGGAAAAATCTGTCGGTACGAGAACAATGTCGTTCAGTTGCTGTGCCATATAAAATAATTTAGTGAGGTTAATTAGTTAAAACAAAAATAGGAAAAATATATCAGAATAATAAATTCATTTTTTGCAGAAGATCATCATATCAGGAATATAGTATTACGTATTGCGCTAATGATTTATTGCCCAACGGCCATTAGCCTGTCCTGAGCTTGTCGAAGGGCCTATCGTCTGGCGCCTGAAGCCAGGTTTCTGGTGGCTTGTGCCTGTTTATAGCGAATTTCTGATCTCTGCCACCCAACGCCCAGCGCCTAACGCCTAATGCCCATTGGCAAACGCCAAACTTTTACTAAATTAGCATCATGTTTAAAAACAAGGGGCTTGCTTTCAAGCTGAGTTTATATCTTCTTACAGTAACCTTTGCAGTGTTATTTGCTTTACTGTATTACAACTATGTCATTTCACGTAACCTTGTTTTAAAGGATGCACAGAATGATGCACAGAAACTGACAGAGCTGACTGTGGCAAGGATCGAAAATGTTCTGCAGGGTGTAGAGAGCATCCCTCTTAGTCTTGCTTCTGTTATTGAGAACCGCGATACCGTCATGTTTATTGGGACGAGGAAAGTGATTGAAAATGTGCTTGTTAAGAATCCGCTTATTTATGGGGCCTGCATAGCATTTTCTCCCGGTATCAAAGAAAAGGATACAACATATTTTGCACCATACCTGTATTCATCGGGCGATTCCATAATCTTCAAAGACCTTGCTTCTGACGAATACAGATATACGGGCAAGGCATGGTATATAGAAGCCAGGGCTAAAGGAAAAGGGGTATGGTCAGAGCCTTACTACGATGAAGGTGGCGGGGAAGCTATGATGGCAACATATTCAGTTCCGTTTTTCAGGAAAGACGGTAAGGATAGAGTTTTTGCCGGGGTTGTCACTGCAGATATTTCACTTACAGGCCTGCAATCACTTATTAATGGAATCCAGTTTTATGATACAGGTTTTGGCTTTTTGATCTCATCAAAGGGGAATATTGTTATATGGGGGGCATTTGACAATATGGATAAAAGGGCTGTATTCAATGTTTTTGATAAAGATCATTCACCCGGAATGACACAGGTGCTCACAAAGATGATCAATGGAGAAAAGGATATCATTTCTCTCAGGGGCATTGCTGCTGAATCAAACCAAAATAACTGGGTGAGCTTTGCCAATGTTCCGGCTGCAAATTGGTCGCTGGGGATCGTATTTCATGAAAACGAGTTATATCAAGGCCTGGATGATCTGTATATAGAGCTTATGGGTATTGGGTTAGCCGGGTTTTTGCTGATTGGATTTCTCATATTTATAATATCCAGACGATTTGTCAAGCCAATTGAGAAACTTGCTTTTGCCACACGTAAAATTGGTGCCGGTGATTTTGAATTCAGAATACCATCATTCAAATCGCAGGATGAGATCGCACAACTGGGCCGGTCGTTTAGCGCCATGCAGGTAGAGCTCAAGGAGTATGTCAGGAATTTGCAGATAACCACAGCCCTGAAGGAGAAGATGGAGAGTGAGCTTCAGATCGCTGCGAGTATTCAGCAGCAGATGTTGCCGGAGCGAAAACCTATTCCCGGCAGGGAAGCAATAGATTACTATGGGGTGCTAAAACCTGCAAGGCAGATAGGGGGGGATCTCTATGATTTTATTGTCAGTGACGATTATCTGTATTTTGCAATTGGCGATGTAGCGGGAAAGGGAATCCCGGCTGCCTTGTTCATGGCTAAAACCCTCACATTGTTCAGGGCCAGGGTTAGCGGCGGGAAGGAGCCGCAGGAGATTGCCACAGAGATAAACGGTGACCTGGAGCAATACAATTCGCAGTCGATGTTTGTCACATTTTTTATTGGCAAGCTAAATATGAAAACCGGTCAATTGGTTTATACCAATGCCGGGCATAATCTGCCATTTGTGTTAAAACCCGGGAGTGCCCCCCGTACAATGCCGGGCACACATGGCCTGCCGCCCGGAAGTATGCCGG
>JAGLEK010000002.1 GCA_023145125.1 Bacteroidales bacterium
ATCATAACATTCTCTTTCGTGGTTTATCTTATCCCCGGCATGTTTGGCGCACCACTGAAGTTTTTATCAGGATATCTGCCTCCGGCACAAACCCACGACTTCGATATCAATGCCATCGTAAGGGAAAATGTAAAAATGATAGCCCCGTATGATGATACTCCTGCGACCTGTGAAACGGCGAAATATCACGAATTCCTGCACCTTCCACATGGGCTTGAAGGCTATTTCGATTATGAACAGGCATTGTCATGTGCAAAAACACTAAACAAACCGCTCTTCATAGATTTTACCGGACACGGATGCGTAAACTGCCGTGAGATGGAGGCCAATGTCTGGGCTGACACAAAAGTGCTGAAGCGCTTGCAGGAAGACTATATTGTCGTTGCGCTCTATGTTGATGATAAGACCGCGGTTCCTGAATCCGAATGGGTGCTCTCCAGTGCAGATGGAAAGCTTAAGAAAACTGTTGGCAAGATCTATGCCGACCTGCAGATCCATAACTTCAACATCAATGCTCAGCCATATTATTTACTGCTTGGCCTCGATGGAGAGATCCTTGCCAAACCCAGGGCATATGATCTCGATGTGGATGCATTTGTTAAGTTCCTGGATGAAGGAAAGAAAAACTTTACAGAAATATATGGAAAGTAAAAAAATTGCTATTATCATCATTGGCCTCTTTGTTGTCATGGCCATTGATCTCGCTGCCCAGCCATTTGAACCCATTACCTCATCTTTCACCGGATTGGGGAGAAGCTATGTGGCCTGGGGAGACTACGACAATGATGGCGACCTGGATGTGGCCGTCTGCGGGATCACCACAGCCGGTGATCATCTTACACAGATCTACATGAATGGGGAAGGGACCTTTATTGACATTCAGGCCGGAATCAAAGGCGTAAAAGATGGTTCACTGGAATGGGGCGATTATGATATTGATGGCGACCTTGACCTCTTGCTTACCGGAGAAACATATGATGCAGGAAATATCTCCCTGATCTACAGAAACGATGATGGAATATTTACTGAAAATGATGCAGGCTTCCCCGGAATTGGTTATGGCCACACTGCCTGGGGTGATTATGATAATGATGGTGACCTGGATGTACTCATCACCGGTAACTGGATGGTGAGCCTTTATGAGAATATAGATGGTAGCTTTAATCTTGTTGAACAGGATTTCGGACATCTGCAGAACTCAAGGGCTGCCTGGGGCGATTACGATAATGATGGTGACCTGGACTTGTTACTGATTGGTGATACCGGCGGCGGCTATCTTACCGCAGTATACCTGAATGAGGATGGTGAATTCATCACAGCTAACCTGGATATGGAAGGATTGTTTTCAGGATCAGTCGACTGGATTGATTTTGACAAGGATGGAGATCTGGATATATGTGTTAGCGGATATGATATTTTCCTGGAACCCAGACTTCTGCTATATGAAAACCTGGGGGATGGGAATATTGCGCCTTACCTGGTTTATCTGCCGGGATTGGGCATTAGTTCTGTCGATTGGGGTGATTATGATAATGATGGTGACATGGACATCCTGGCTTGTGGAAAAAATGCTTCCTGTGGTGGTGGTATAACAAATGTTTACTACAACCAGGAAGGAATATTTCTGTCGGAACCTCAGGCAAATTTAGCCGGTGCCATCAGGTGCAGTGCCGCATGGGCAGATTACGACAACGATGGTGATCTTGACTTCCTGCTCACAGGGCTGACCCCGGAGGAAGTACCCTTCTCGCAATTTTACCGAAATGCCGCAGGGGATAATAATTACACCATGAATACCATGCCTGTAGCTCCGGATAACCTTGGATCAATCGTGGGAGTCAGTCATGTGATCCTCTCCTGGGACAAAGCCACGGATGAGCAAACTCCGCAGGACGGACTGAATTACAATCTGCGTATCGGGACCCATTCAGGCGATTGCGATGTGCTTTCCCCTATGGCAAATGCTGAAACCGGATTTCGTTATATCCAGGCGATCGGAAACACAAATACTGAAGTGTCCAGGATGATCATGAACCTGCCGGAAGGAACCTATTACTGGAGTGTTCAGTCGATTGATCAGGCTTACAGCGGATCCCCTTTTGCTGCAGAGCAGAGTTTTACTATCCTCGAGACCGATATAAACGAGCTAAGCGAGAGCGCAACCATCCGGGTTTACCCCAATCCCGCCGGAGAAAAGGTTTTTATTCAGTCATCATCCTCAGAAGCCATAGAATTCAGAATGTACAATTTGAATGGACAGGAGGTTTTATATGGATCTG
>JAGLEK010000020.1 GCA_023145125.1 Bacteroidales bacterium
GGAGGTGCCCGGAACATACCCGTGTCGGCAACTAAATAAACCCTGGAATAATTGTTTCCGGAGGGACTGAAAGATTGTTTAACCCAGCATCTCCATTCCATGTCCTGTGTAAGGCCTAAATGTGTGAATAAAGTAGCATTTCCGGCCCCATCATCATCCAGCTGAAGCTGAAAAGCATCATTGACCCTGAACTTTTGTACATCACCCGCCCATAACGGGTCGGATGTAAAATTTCCATCGGAGAAATCATCACCGATCTGTCCATCACACAACAGTGGGATCAGAACAATCACATACCCCCATTGTTTTATTAAAGCCGGTATATTCATTGAATTCGTATTTTTGTCTGTCTTATATTAATTAATACCGTTTTTTGGAAAATGTCCACCCCGGCGGAGAGAATGTTTTAATATGAAAATTGCAGTAATAGGCGCAACCGGACTTGTAGGAAGGGTAATACTCCGGGTTCTTGAAGAAAGTAACCTTTTCAGTAATGTTACAATATTACCCGTGGCATCAGAGCGTTCTGCGGGGAAAAAGCTAACATTCAGGGGAGAAGAACACGAGATTTGTGGCCTGCGTGATGCCTTGCTTGCTGAGCCCGATATTGCTATATTTTCTGCAGGTGCTGACATTTCAAGGGAATGGGCTCCGGAGTTTGCCGATAAGCAAACATTTGTTATTGATAATTCCTCTGCATGGAGACAGGAAGCCCATATTCCGCTTGTGGTTCCTGAGATCAACTCATTTACTATTGAAAAAAACACACCGATCATTGCCAATCCGAACTGCTCAACCATACAGCTGGTTCTTGCACTGGCGCCTTTGCATCGCAAGTATGGCATTAAAAGGATCGTGGTTTCAACTTATCAGTCAGTTACGGGATCGGGTGCCGCGGCCGTTAAGCAACTTAAAAACGAACGCAAGGGAATCGATGGCAGGAAGGCTTATCCGTATACTATCGACCTGAACCTTTTTCCCCATGGCGGAAATTTTCTGGAGAATGGCTATACCACCGAAGAGCAAAAACTGGCTGATGAGACCCGGAAAATACTGGACGACCAAAGCATACAGATAACAGCAACAGTGGTCAGGGTTCCTGTTTATGGCGGACATTCGGAAGCAGTGAATGTGGAATTCAACAAAGATTATGACATCAATGAACTGCGGGAATTACTGGCAGAAACACCCGGCATAACTATTCAGGATGATATAGCTGAAAATATTTACCCCATGCCATTGTTCGCCGAAGGCAAGGATGATGTTTTCGTAGGAAGGATCAGGAGGGATGAATCATGTGCCAACGCCCTGAATATGTGGATTGTTTCTGATAATTTAAGGAAAGGTGCTGCTACCAATGCTGTTCAGATAGCAGAGCATCTTGTTAAGAACAAAATATTATAGGAAGTGAAGATATATAAAGGCCTGGAGGGATTTAAAAAAGTGCGAAACCCGATTGTGACCGTGGGAACCTTTGACGGGGTGCACATAGGTCATGGCAAAATATTTCAAAGGATGGCCGGAATTGCCCGGGAATGTGATGGCGAAACCGTCGTAATCACATTCCATCCTCATCCACGCCTGGTTGTTCATCCCGACAGCAAGGATCTGAAGTTTATTAATACACAGGAAAGAAAATACGACCTGATCGAAAAAACCGGGATCGATCACCTGGTGATCATTCCCTTTACCCTTGAATTTGCTACAACCAATGCAAGCGTATTTGTTAAAGATATTCTTGTCGATAAGATAGGAGTAAAAGAACTCGTGGTAGGATACGACCATCATTTTGGCAAAAACAGGCAGGGTTCTTTTGAAGAACTCCTCCAGCTCGCCAAAAAGTTTGATTTCAAGGTAGAACAAATCCCTGTACAGGATATTAATAATATTGCAATAAGCTCCACCAAGATCCGAAATGCACTGAAGGAGGGTAATATCAAGACCGCCAACGAACTACTTGGATATGAATATTCCATTACCGGGCCCGTTGTAGAGGGGAATAAGATTGGCCGCAAAATAGGGTTCCCAACGGCAAATATCGAACTGCAGGACGAATACAAACTCATCATGGCCATTGGCGTATATGCATGCAGGGTGCAATGGAACGAGAAAATATACCTGGGCATGAGCAACATCGGGTACAGGCCTACTATCAACAACAGCGACCTTAC
>JAGLEK010000200.1 GCA_023145125.1 Bacteroidales bacterium
AGAGAAACCAAAGAAGAAACCGGCAACGAAGAAGAAACCCAGCAAGTAGATCAGACGGACAGGCTAAGTGCCGGCTATAGCAATAAAAAAAAGACCACATCAAAGGATGCGGTCTTTTTTTATGCTTTTTAATTATTTATCGCTTAATAAACTTCCTGGCTACCCGATAATTGTCATCGGAAATGATCTCCAGGAAATACAGGCCTGATTTTAGTTGAGAAGCATTGATCTCAATCGTTTGCCTGTGGTCAATGCGGAATTGTTCAAGTTGAACAGACTGCCCCACCTGATTATAAATATTCACCCTTATCGTAGTTGGCCTTTTTATGCCAATATCCATCCTGAGCGTATTAGTTACAGGATTTGGATACACATTGCTGATATTGTCAATGTAAATGGACTCAATACTATTGGGACCGAAATGAATTTCATCATCTGTCATGATCATGAAAACATCGATTACTTCAGCATTTTCTTCTGTTAAGCTAAAGTCTTTGGGAGTCATATCGATTCCCATAACCTCAGCAAACATTGTATAGGTCCCATAAGGTAATGCAGTGAATTCAAATTTACCTTCATCATCAGAATAAGCCAGGCCAACAAATTCTCCCTGCTCATTAGCTATCATGATCTGGATATCAACAGCTGGTGTGCTGGCTTTATTGCTACTTCCATGTACGATCTCTCCGGATATCAGGCCTGGTCCCGAGGGAGTTTCAGTGATAGGGATAAGATTGATGTCGGCTGTATAAACATTATCATCTAAATTGATCAGGACCGCATCATCCCACAGAGCCACATCTCCATAATATGTTGGAATATATGTGCTAAAATACGCTGAAGATGGTGAGGGCTCAACCTTCACAAAATACTCAGCCTGGGCCAGGGGATAGAAGAGGTAATAGCCTAAAGTGTCTATCATTTCTGAGTAGATATCGGTGATCACTCCATTCTCTGATTTATAGGCATAAGCAAAACCATGATCCAGCTGGAATACACCGGCAAAGATATTTCCGCCTAAATAGAGATTCTCCGGCAATTGGATATAAACGAATTCGCAGTAAGTACTTGTACAGGAAATGGAATCAGTAGTAATGGTTAAGCATACATTATATGCTCCGGCTGCATTGAAAGTATGAACCGGGTTTTGTTCTGCAGAGGTGGTTCCATCTCCGAAATCCCAGTACCATGTGTCAATCAGGCCAACCGGGACACTCATATCATGGAAAAAAACTACAGATATATTGCCCGGGACACTGTCATAAGTATAATAGAAATCTGCCATACATTGATTTCCCCCTCCACTTACTATTACATCCATACAGTAGGTGTCAGTACACATTGATCCTGCGTATTCACTTTCAATGGTGAGGCATACATAATATGTACCCTGGCTGCCATAAATATGTTCGGGGTTCTGTTCGTTTGACCCACTGCCGTCACCAAAGGCCCAACTCCAGGAAGTTATGGGATTAGCGGAAATGCTTTGATCGAAAAACTGTACAATAAGATTGGCAGTGCTATCTTCGATATAGTAGAAATCAGCCTGGCAATCACCACCACCTCCGCCTGGTATTTGAACTACCATACATTCAGTGCTGGTACATGATCCTGAATCCGAAGTGATAGTCAGGCAAACATCAGCATAACCGCTAATGTTGTATGCATGAACCGGGTTTTGTTCGGTTGATGTGGCTCCATCACCAAAATCCCAAAACCAGCTGTCGATTGAACCGACGGGGGTACTTAGATCATGGAACTGAATTACCGTGTAATTCCCCCCGATACTGTCGATAGTGTGGTAGAAATCCGCCAGACAATCATTTCCGCCGCCTCCGCCTACTACTACATCCATACAATAAGTGTCCGTGCAGCTTACTCCTGAGTCAGCACTTTCGATGGTTAGGCATACATAATATGTACCAGCATCGGCATAAGTATGAATCGGATCTTGTTCTGTTGATGTATTTCCGTCGCCAAAATCCCAGTCCCAACTGGTAATTGGCATTGTTGAAGTACTGTTATCAAAAAACCAGACTGCATATTGACCTAAGCTGTCGGAAAGATAATAGAAATCAGCCTGACAATCACCACCCGGCACTGAATCAACGCAAATTTCAAAATCTGCCCAAACCGTTGCTCCCGGATTCTGTATCAGAGTGTCATGAATGCCATATGTACAGAGGTCATTGGTGTATATGTATATGGAATTTACTGTAAACCCGGTAATAAAAATGGTATCTGTATAAAACCCATTCAGGTTCGTTACAGCTGTGGAATAATACAGGTTGCTGTCGTTCAGCATAATGGTTACATCATGATTTGGAACAGGGGCCCCGTTTAGTTCATTTGTTACAATACCGCTTACGGTAATAATGTCTTGTGCCTGAACTATATTAAGTCCAAGCCAGGCAATAGTGAGAAAGAATAAGATTGTTTTTTTCATGTTTTAAGGATTTTGTGTTTACTATAAAGGGTACGTAAAAAATGTTTTGGTTGGAAATTAAAATGAATACTTGATGCCAACTTTTATACTAAATAATCCAACACCTTTACTTGTATTTGGCACATATAAGGGCTTCATATAATGCTGATAAGTAGGCTCTGCATATAATCCCCACTTATTAGTGAAAATGTAGTCAATTTCCACTCCGCCAATCAGCCGCCAGTTAATATTGGCCCTGTATTCCAGGCTATTGTTAATATCTGTGATCGTTGAGTTTTCCTCATTAAATACCGGTGTAAATTGTTTCCCTGAAATTCTGAGGTCACAACCTATTCCTCCAATTATTGCAAGATTGAATTTTGAATGTTCAACGAGTTTATAACCAATGAGAATTGGTATTTGCAGTATCTGGTAGTTATAGATTATCTGATCGGATTTTTGCAGGGGTATGGAATCAAAAACCTGCTTTTCAGATGTGTAATATGTTATCTGATCATTACCTGTATTGACAAGTACTGAATCCACATAATTGTATTGATAGATCATTTGATTCTGATCATAATCAAAAGTATAATTTCCCTTTTCTTCCCAACTTAGATATTCCAGTCCTGTTTTGAAAAACCATTTATGTGTTTCATAATAAAGATCAATGCCGAAAGAAGACAGATGCTGGGGAATGTCCATTCCTTCCTGGTCAATATCTTGAAATTGTTTGTAAGAGTAGAATATCCCGAATTTGAATTTTGGTTTGCCCGGGTCTAGCATGTAGTAATCAGAGTATGACTTATCACTCATTGGGGTGTAGTAGCGGGGCTTTTTATTATTCTTAGTTGAGGCTGTTAATTGCCCGGGTGGGACAGGTTCCAGCTTATTTAATTTCTCGCCGGACTTAATCCTTGTATCGGAATTATCATCATTGAAATATACAATATTATTAAACCGGGGCTCTTGTGTGTTTTGAGTAAGATCCGGGCTATTGCTTGCCGGAATGAAAATAATTTCATTTTGTGGTGCATCATCAGCCTGACTAAGCTCTGATACTTCCGCTTGGGAATTTATTTCATTTTGCTGCACTTCCTTGGCTTGATCAGGCACTAATACTTCCTGAACGGGAATTTGTTCCTCAATTTCATTATGCAGTGGTGAAGGTGAAGTAAATAAAAAGTATGCCCCTATGATCCCACCAAGCAAAATGCTGGCAGTAATAAGTTTACCCGACCATGAATTGAAAAATGATGAGACAGGTGATGCCAGGCCGCTTGCAATATTCGCCCATGCATCTTCCGGTGCTTTGTGTAGAGGAAGTTTACTTTTGGTTTCTGAAATAAAGGCGCTGGCTTCTATTTGATCAAGATCATTGGAAATATGATCCCAGTTCGTAGCTTTTGGGCTTCGAACCGGCATATCTTTCAATGCATTGGATAATATGTTTCGATTCTTCTCGATCATCGTTCAATAAAGTCTTTCAAAAGTACCTGTAGTTGTTTTTTAGCATAATGGAGCTGAGATTTGGAAGTCCCAACTGAAATATTTAGCATGTCAGCTACTTCTTT
>JAGLEK010000201.1 GCA_023145125.1 Bacteroidales bacterium
CATTCCTGGATCAGGATGGAGATTCGCTTTTTGTTTATAATAACTCATTCTCCTACTATTCGGATGAGTTTAACACCCTCCAAAATGTATATTTATCTGATTCTGCTGTTTTAAAAGAGTATCATGACCGTTACTTTTATAATACCCGCATCTTGCTCGATCAGGAGCATTACTGGTTATGTTACATTCTTCACCCTCTGGCAGACGGATCGGGCTTCGACCTGTATGCCATGGACCCGGATGATATAGTGAAACTGGCAAAGCTTCAGGAGATAACCTCAAAGGTCCGGGATATTGAAGAAGAGACAAGTTATTACCTCTTTGCCCCTAAGAAGAAAGATTATAAAAAGATCATCTCCGATACTTTATTCTCGAAGATGATCTCTTTTAAGAAAGTGTTGAGTGTTGAGTTTTGAGTTTTGGATTGTGGGATTTAATTACCTCGGTTCTGTTCGTGGGTCTTTTTCCTTAACCACAGGTGCTTGCTGTGTTGTTTGTGATTCAGGAATACCAACTTTAAGGCCCATATCTGCTGACTTGCCAAAGAGTTCGGGATACAGGTACAGTCCTTTTTCATGTGCAGGCTTGTTTACTTCAACCTCAATACGGTTTTCCTGTGCCCATGCATCATTCCTGACACCGGTTACCTGCCAGCTTACCTTGACATTTGGTTTGTCGGTCATGATGGTAAACCGGTTCCCGGAGATCTCCTCTTTAACGATTGCCTGTGCAAATTCTCCTATCACGGTAAGCTGATAGCGGAATTCGATGTTGAGTGCATTAAAATACGCAGGCAGCTCAACAATAGCCACCCCGCCGGCATCCGTAACAACATTCCCATTATAGATATTCATCATATCGGGGCTTTCCACAAAGCTGTGTACAAGATATTTGTTTGCAGGGTCCTGTGGGTGGTCAATTTTAAAAGTACCACCTGTTTTCGACAATGTGCCGGCAACATGAACATTTCCCGAGAAATATCCCGCATAATTATTTGCGGCCGTGCCATTCTCGCTACCATAAATGCCGATGCTGTAATTAGTAGCACCACCTTCGCAGGCGCCATAGAGCCCGTAATTGTTGTTGGCAGATGCGCCACCTACTCCTTTAACACCTGTAGTGTATTGAGAAGATGGTGAGTCTGATTGTCCGAATACACCAACTGACATATCGCTCGTATTGTTTTTTGCGTCGCCCAATACCCCGATGGCAAGTGTTTGGCTAGCGTTTGTCAGGAGATTTAAGTCACTACCCAATACACCCTCGGAACTTTCCGTAATAACCTGCATTTTTACAAGCGGGTCTAAGGTTCCGGCTCCTACATTGTTGTTCTTCCATGTCATGGTTTGTGAGCCGTTTTCATACAAAAAAACTGCCTGTGTGCTCGGGTTCCAGTATAGCCAGGCAACA
>JAGLEK010000202.1 GCA_023145125.1 Bacteroidales bacterium
ATCCAGATAAATGGCTTGTGATTTCTTTTAGAAAAGATCAACAACGCAATGATGATCGCTATTCCTGCACCATGGCTGGCCAGCCCTCCTTTCCATACCATCAGTATCTCTATCGGGTTTTTTAAGTACGCTGCCGGCTCATAAAACAATACATGCCCCAGCCGCGCCCCAATAATGGTAGCAATGATCATGTAAGTTGCCAGTTGGTCAAGGACCCTTACCGGCATGCGCTCTTTCTTGAAAATCTTTAGCATTATGATATAGCCAACCACAAAGCCCATGGCGAAGAGCAGTCCATACCAGCGGGGAGCAATAATGCCTATCCCCGGAATTGCTAGTTCGAAGATCTCCGGGTTGGGATTCCAGATAATATAGTTGAGGACCATAATAAATACTTTTTTGCAAATATATCAGAAAACAGCTTGTGATTTACAAGCGTGAAAGAAGCTCGTCTATCCTTTCGTTCAAAACATCGCCTTGATGCCGGATCCTTATACCTGTATAGCTCCCTGATGCCTGCATGACCTGTGAAATATCAAGCTCAGACTGAGTCACAGTATAATAGTGTTGCTTCTTTTGATGATAGGCTGCTAAGTATTCCTGCTCAGTCTGACCCGGTGTTGGGATCAGGACAGCAGCACTGCCAAGCAGGGAAAGGTCCATGATGCTTGAATATCCCGAACGGCAAATGATCAGGCCTGAAGAAAGCATTGCTTCTTGCATTGCTATGGCAGGCATGTGTGAATGGACTTCAATATTGTCAGAGATCTTTACTTGTATAAATTCTTCCGGTTTGCCCAATAAAATAATGGATATGTATGGGCTTTTCTTCAACTGATCAAGTATCTCTTCTTCAAAGATGCTTCGTTGCGGCTCAGGCCCGCTTATGATAACCATCAGGTCATATTTTTTGCCGGGGGAGGTTCCGGCAGGCAAGCTGAATCGTGACTGCGGGCCCGTATAATATAAGGGAACCGGGCATTTGATCTCATGGGCAAGGTCGCCGGAAAGACCGCCATCCTCCTCAATATCGGGGATCCAGCATTCATCGTAATGCCTGATATAACGGCGATGTATCCCGGATAGGATCCCTTCCATAAATGACCATCCCGGTGGTGCCTTAACCTTCAACTGATGAGTAATGTAAATACAAGGTACCTTGTCTGACCACATCCCAAACCTGTTGTCGGAGATTATTCCATCAATACTGTGATCATCGATCAGTGAGTCCAATATCCTGTGTTCCCTGCTGATCGACCTTCGTATGGCAGGTAGTTGCCTGAGCATTTGAAAAACCATTTTCCCCCGCCGGGGATAACGGATGCCATATCCGGGAATATTAATGTGTTTCAGCAATGGGAATTCAGCCTGTAGAAATGAAGCAGCCCTGCCGCTACTTGCGATGATCACATTCACATCTTTTCTTAGTAAAGCATTGATCAAAGGCACACAGCGTGTTGCATGGCCAATACCCCAGTCAAGCGGAGCTATCAGTATATTCCTGCGCCTGTTCATATTACTTGAAAATATTTTTTCAAGTCCGGATGTGACATTTTTAAAAAATGGATACTAATAGTATAGACGGACTATGTAAATACGGACCTGACAAAGATATAAATATTAAATATTCTTATGATGACTGACAATGATGATACAATGTTATACCGGATCGGTGTTACGATGATCCCCGGCATCGGGAGCATGAATGCGAAAAAACTGATTGCCTGGTGTGGCGATCCCTCCGTCGTATTCAGGGAGCCCAGAAGCCAGCTGTTGAAAATTCCCGGCATGGCAAGGATCTTGAATGGTAATGTAAACCTGCAGGGCCTGCTCCGCAGGGCTGAGCAGGAATTGACTTTTATCCGTAACAGCAGGATCAGGATATTATATTACTACGATGATGATTATCCATACAGGCTGAAGCAGTGCGCCGACAGCCCATTGGTATTATACTATAAAGGTATTGAGTGCCTGGAGGAAAAAAGGATACTGTCTGTGGTTGGGACCCGGAACGCAACATCATATGGAAAACGTATTTGTCAGGAGATCATAAAAGGCTTTTCCGGGGATAATATTGTGATCGTAAGCGGAATGGCCTATGGCATCGATAGCTGTGCACACCGCAGGGCCTTGTCAAATGGAATAAATACCATTGGCGTTATGGCACATGGCCTCGATAGGATATATCCGGGTGAGAACAGGAACATGGCCGCACGTATGCTGGACCAGGGTGGGCTTATCACTGAATTTATGAGCAAAACAAAACCTGACAGGGAAAATTTTCCGAAAAGGAACCGGATCATCGCCGGGCTGGCTGATGCCGTACTGGTTGTTGAATCAGCCGGCAAGGGAGGGGCCCTGATCACTGCTAATATCGCCCATTCATATAACAGGGATGTATTTGCCGTTCCCGGAAGGTTGCACGAAGAATACTCCGACGGCTGCCACCAGCTCATCCGCAGAAACATTGCAGCACTGGTACGATCTGCCGACGATATCAGGTACTCAATGGGTTGGGAAGGAAAAGTGAAAACCCAAAAAAGTAAAATGGATCTGCTCAGCAAATTTGAAAATGATGATAAAGTAATACTTGGCATAATCATGGAGAAAGAAAAAGCACCTATCGATGATATCATCCTGATTTCAGGCCTGGGTGCTACAAAAGCTGCCTCCATCCTTCTGAAACTTGAATTTGCAGGGGTCATTAGCGGCCTGCCGGGTAAATTGTATGAGATCAGAAAATGATTTTGATGAATAATGTACCTTTGTAAAAGGAAGATCATTAACGCTATGACGAAGGGTTTCATATTTGAAAGGGATTGTAACTAAATCGACCGGAAGCTGGTACAGCGTGTTAAAACCTGACGGCACCTTTATTGAATGCAGGTTAAAGGGGAAGTTCAAGGTGCTTGGGATAAAGACTACGAACCCGCTTGCTGTAGGCGACCATGTTGTGTTCCGTGTACTCCGTGAGGAAGGCACCGGTGTGATCACACAAATACTTCCGCGTAAAAACTACATAATCCGCAAAGCAACGAAACTCTCAAAGCAATCACATATCCTGGCTGCCAACCTCGACCAGGCAATTATTATCGTGACACTCGCCGAGCCGCGTACCTCCACGGGATTTATCGATCGCTTCCTGATCACAGCGGAAGCTTATCACATCCCCGCTGTCATTATCTTTAATAAGATCGACTTGTATAACGATGGTAAAATGGAGGAATTATCAACTTTAAAGAAGGTGTACGAAGCTGCCGGCTATCCCTGTTACGCTGTGTCGGCACTGACGGGTGAAAATACCGGGGATGTTATAGAACTGCTGAAAGACAAGGTTTCCCTGTTGGCAGGGCACTCGGGAGTAGGGAAATCTGCCCTGATCAATACTTTAGAACCGGGCCTGGACCTGAAAACAAAGCCCATATCGAGAGCGCACAAAAAAGGGGTTCATACAACTACCTTTGCCATGATGTTCAGGCTTTCATTTGGTGGATTTATCATCGACACGCCGGGTATCAAGGAATTTGGATTATATGATCTGGACAGGAAAACCCTGTCCGAACGCTACCCCGAACTGCGAGCCCTGATGCACGCCTGTAAATACACGAATTGTACACATCTCCATGAGCCCGGGTGTGCCGTGAAAGAAGCTGTGGAGAATGGGGAGATCAGTATGATCAGGTATGATGGATATCTTCGTATAATGGCCAATGATGAACCGTAAAAAATAATATTATGATAGCATCGGAATTGATAAGCGATATTGTAGTTCCACTAAAGACTTCGGATACTGTGGAAAATGCAATTTCCATGATGGAGGAATTCAAAGTTTCACACCTGCCGGTTGTGAACAACAGGGCATACATAGCCCTGGTGGCAGAATCAGATCTGATTGGCAGCGCCGGCCCGGATTCTCCCGTTGGTAATATCAAGCTGGCCTTACCACGCCTGATGATTAGCGTTTATCAACATATTTATGATGTGCTCAGAATGATGAGTGAGCACAAACTGTCGCTGCTGCCCGTTGTTGATAAAGATGAAAACTATATGGGTGCCATCAGCCTGGAAAGCCTCACAGCCAATATGGCAAAAATGGCTGCAATCAATCAGCCGGGAGCCATCATTGTTCTGGAAATGAGCCAAAATGATTACAGCCTCTCGGAAATAGCCCAGATCATCGAATCCAACGATGCAAAGGTCCTCAGCGTGTACGTTACAGCACAAGTCGATTCTACCAACATGGAAGTGATCCTGAAGATAAATAAGCAGGACCTCAGCCCGATCATGAGCACCTTTAGCAGATATAATTATACCATTAAGGCATCATATGGTGAAGACGAGGATCCGGGAGATCTGAAAGACCGCTATGACTCCCTTAT
>JAGLEK010000203.1 GCA_023145125.1 Bacteroidales bacterium
GCCCGTATCCGCGATTACATCAGATCTATCGACTCCCAGTTTCCGATGCTGATGGGGCTGGATCTTCATATAGATTCAACGAACACTTTCCCGCATTCGGCAGGCATTGCCTCTTCGGCATCGGCCATGAGCAGCCTGGCGCTTTGCCTCTGCTCCATGGAAGAAGAGATCACCGGCAAGAAGCTGCCCGAGGACAAATTCTTCCAAAGGGCCTCCAACATTGCCCGCCTTGGATCCGGAAGTGCCGCCCGCTCTGTCTATGGTGGATTTGTAAGCTGGGGCAAGTCAGATAAGCTGCCCGGCAGCAGTGATGAATACGGCTCTCCCCTGCCATTTGAGGTACATGAAAGCTTTCGTGACCTGCGCGATACCATCCTCATCGTCGACGAGCGTATCAAGCCGGTAAGCAGCAGGGCCGGACACAAACGCATGGCAAAACACCCCTATGCACAGCAGCGTTTCAAGCTGGCAAGAAAGAACTTTGCCGACCTGACAGAAGCCCTTAAAAAGGGCGATGACCCGAACTTCATCCGTATAGTGGAAGCCGAAGCCCTGGGATTACACTCCCTCATGATGAGCTCCAACCCGGGCTACGTACTGCTCAAGGCCAATACCATGAATATTATCCACAGGATCAGGGCTTTCCGGGAGCTGAGCTGCATCCCCTTCTGTTATACACTGGATGCCGGTCCCAACGTTCACCTACTATATCACGACAATGATTCATCAGAGCTGGAAGAGTTCATCACTGAGGAATTATTGTTATATTGCAGCGACAAATACCGGATCGATGACCATATCGGTACAGGTCCGAAGAAACTGTAAATCGGGGAATGACCAACAGGCCTGAAGTGTTTTATGCCAAGATCATGCTCTTCGGAGAGTATAGCGTGATCTGTGATTCCATGGGGCTCACCATCCCTTATGCCCACTTTAAGGGCGAGTTGAGCTTTCTGAACAAATACCGCTATACCGACCACGACTTCGCCATCGACTCCAACAAGATGCTGCGGGAGTACCATACACATTTAAAAGGATTACATGACAAAGGGGAGCTGCTTTGTGCACTCGACCTGGATCACTTCCATAAAGACCTCGACAAGAACCTCTTTTTCGAATCGACTATTCCGCAGGGCTTTGGCATCGGCAGCTCAGGAGCTTTATGTGCAGCAATATATCAGCGCTATGCGCAGAATAAGATCCGCTCACAGCGCAACATGAAGCAGAAAGAGGTGGTCAGGCTGAAGGCCATCTTTGCACAGATGGAAAATTACTTCCATGGTATCAGCAGCGGCATCGATCCCTTGAACTGCTACCTCAAATACCCTTTGCTTATCAATGGCGAGACCGGCATACGCGTGGTGGGAATCCCGCGAAATAAATTTCCTGGCGAGGGTGCCATCTTTCTCGTCGACACCGGAAAGCCCGGCATCACCCAGCCACTGGTAAACCTCTTCTTCGAGAAGTGCCAGAACCCGGCCTTCGACAAGCTGGTGAAGGAGACCCTCATCCCGCTCAACAATAAGTGCATTCACTCTCTGCTGGAAGGCAAGACCGATGTGTTCTTCCCGGTTTTGCATGAGCTGTCGAAATTCCAGTATGAGCACCTGCGGCCCATGATCCCCGAGCCCGTGATGAGCATCTGGAAAGCAGGCCTCGACAAAAAAGTATATTCCCTGAAGCTTTGCGGCAGCGGCGGCGGCGGCTTTATCCTGGGTTTTACAAAAGATTTTGAAGCAAGCCTGAAATCGCTGAAGAGCCAGGGACAAAAAGTTATTGCGGTTTATAAGAACAGCTAAGGCTGTAGTTTTGAGTTTTGAGTGTTGAGGGTTGGGTGAATATTCGATATTCGATATTCGATA
>JAGLEK010000204.1 GCA_023145125.1 Bacteroidales bacterium
TAGGAGATGTACTGCTAATTCAGGAGAAGCACCACAAGGCCGGTGAAGCAATCATTAAAGAGATACTGAAAAGAAAAAAAGATAAGTTCATTGTAGCCATCTCCGGCGAATCAGGTTCCGGCAAAACCGAATTGGCACATGTAATTGCCAGGGGCTTACGCAAACACGGGATCTTTGCCAAGCCCCTGCACATCGACAATTATTACAAGGTGCTTCCGCTCGAACGCAAGAAATGGCGGATCAATAATGGAATAGAAGATTGTGTTGGCTACGAGGAATACGATTGGGGCACCATCATGCAGAATATCGATGCCTTTAAAAAGGGCCTGTCTGCTTCCATGCCCTGTGTCGATCTCGTCACTGAACAGGTCGATATGCTAACCACTGATTTCAGCAGTGTTGATATGCTTATCATCGACGGCTTATATGCCATCAAAACCGAGGGAGTCGACCTGAGGGTGTTTATTGAGCTCACCTATCACGAAACCAAGAAAGCCCAGGCCGACCGTGGAAAAGAGCCACAGAATGAATACCGCTGGGCAGTACTGGAACAGGAACATAGGATGGTGCAGGGATTGAAGAAATCTGCAGATATGCTGGTAAGTAAAGAATATGAAGTGGTTTCTAATTTATAGATACTAGATGCTGGATGCTGGATGCTAGATCCCGGATAACTTCAAACTTTAGCTCACTTTAGTTCACTTTAGGCACTTGCCTACTGCCTACTGCCTCTTTAAATCCAATTTATCACTCACAAACAGTGTGGCGATGGCTCCAAATATCATTAATACTCCCGCTAACATGAGAGAATAGAGCGGATCCCCGTTGAACACATATTTCAGGATCAGTCCACCCGTGACACCATTCACAATTTGAGGGATGGTTATTGACATATTAAACAGGCCCATGAACATTCCCATTTGCTTCGGGGGAATGGAATTGGCAAGCATAGCATATGGCATGGCCAGGATGCTGCCCCAGGCAATACCGATCCCCACCATTGGGATGATCAGCAATGTTGGGTTCGGGATAATAAAGATCGACAAGAAAGAAATTCCACCCAGGCTTAATGCTATTGCATGTGTAGACCTGCGGCCAATTCTCCGAGCGATCTTTGGCAGCGACAATGCGATCATTGCCGATATTCCGTTATAGATCCCAAATAATATACCAACCCAGTCGCCAGCATCCTGATACGCTGCTGAAAATGGATCTTCAGTACCGTAATAATGTCTGGCTATTGCAGGCGTGGTATATACCCACATAGAAAACAGGGCGAACCAGGAAAAAAACTGTACCAGCAGCAACTGTATCATCTGCTTAGGGATACTGAACTTCTTCTTTTGTTTTTCTTCTTCTTCAACCTCCGCCTCATCTTCATAAAATTCAGGGGGATATTCCTTTGTTGTTGTAACAGTCCAGATTATTGACGTCAATAGTACAAAAGCACCAAAATAGAATGAGTACACAACATTGGGCGGTATTAGTCCTTCGGCCGAGGCCTCTTTTGGTATACCAAGCCAGTTACCTAATATATATGGCAGCCATGATCCCACCACTGCTCCGATACCGATGAGCAGTGTTTGCATGGAAAAGCCAAGCGTATGCTGTTCCTCAGGTAATTTATCTGCAACGAGCGCCCGAAAAGGTTCCATCGAAATATTAATGGAAGCATCCATGATCATCAAAAGCCCTCCACCAATAAACATAGGGGCTATAAATGTTGCCAGGTGCGGTGCGTTTGGCATCAGGATAAGGGCAGTAGATGTAAGGAATGCCCCGGCCAGGAAATAAGGCCTCCTCCTCCCCAGCTTGTTCCAGGTCCGGTCGCTGAGATATCCTACGATGGGCTGGACGATCATACCGGTAAGGGGTGCAACAAGCCAAAACCAGCTAAGGTGTTCAACATCGGCACCGAAGGTTTGTAAAATGCGGGAAGCATTGGCATTTTGCAAGGCAAAGCCAAACTGAATTCCGAGGAACCCAAAACTCATGTTCCATATCTGCCAAAAACTAAGCCGTGGTTTTTTCCTCATAAATGAATATTATAACGGGTCTTTACTTCTTTTTGGGAGGATTTTTTCTCTTCTTAGCTGCATCTTCCAATCGCTTCGCGAAACCTGATTGCTTTTTAGGCTTCTTCTTATTTTCCTGAAGTTTTTTATAGATCTTATCTTCATTGATAGTACGGCGGATGACGAACATCTGCCCGAAGGTAATTACGTTGGCCAGGAAGTAATAATAGCTTAAGCCGGAAGCATAATTATTAAAAATACCAAGGAACATGATCGGCATCAGGTACATCATGGTTTTCATGCCGGGCATTTGCTGGGTGCTGCTCATCATCTGATTGTTCATCCAGGTATAAATGATGGTTGATACAGTCATCAGCAGGGTAAATAAGCTCACATGGTCGCCATAAAATGGAATTTCGAAAGGCAATGAAGCTATCGAATCGTAACTCGAAAGATCGTGGGCCCACAGGAATGACTGCTGCCGTAACTCAATAGATGAAGGGAAGAACCTGAACAGGGCGATCAGGATCGGGAATTGCAACAGCATCGGCACACATCCCGCCATGGGGTTCACCCCGGCCTTCTTATACAAGGCCATGGTCGCCTGCTGCTTCTTCATGGAATCTTCTTTCTTCGGAAACTTCTTCGAGATCTCATCGATCTCAGGCTTCAGCACCCTCATTTTGGCAGTGGAACGATACGTTTTATAGGCGATCGGGAAAAGCACGATCTTCAGCATGATGGTGAGCATCAGGATCACAATACCATAGTTCCAGCCATAGCTTCCCAACCAGGTGAACACGGGGATCACTAAATAACGGTTGATCCATTGCAGAAGGAAGAAGCTCCAGCCCAGTGGTATCTGCCTCTCCAGTTCCAGGTCATAGCTGCTCAGGATATTGTAATCATTAGGCCCGAAATAAAACCTCAAGTCAGTGTTGCTCGCATCAAAACCCTGCACAGGCACATCCAGGGTTATCATCATAGTTTTAAGGTAACGCGGGCTGCGGGGGGTCAGGTCTGTGGTATGCGCAAGCTTGGGATTATCAAAAAACTCATTATCGATGATCAGCGAAGTTGAGAAAAACCTTTGCTTAAGGGAAACCCACTCAAGCTTGTCGTTGAAACTCTTTTCATCCTCATCCGATTCAGAAAGGTAATCCACCTCATTGTCGTTGGCCCTGTAATATATCGTTGTTCCGCTCAGCCTGTCCTGAGTTTTTTCCTGTTTTCGCATAAAGGTGGTCCACTCCAACTCCAGGAAACCAGGGATCCTTGAAGTGACCTCATTGCCCAGTCCACGGATATTCAAATCATAATCCAGCATGTACTGGTTACCATGGATGGTATATGCGAACTCAAAATATTTATTGGGGTTGACGGCATCGGGCGAAGCATCGGCAAAGAGCCGGAG
>JAGLEK010000205.1 GCA_023145125.1 Bacteroidales bacterium
ACATTTTCCATTTCACTCAACCCTCAAAGCTGTACCGCAAAGACCTTTGCGCGTCATAGAGTCATAGAGGTTTAGCAGTTTGACGTTAAGGAACATCGAGTATCAAATATCGAGTATCGAGTATCGAATATCGAAAATCCACCCAAAACCCAAAACTCAACACTCAAAACTTACTTTGTTTTCAACAAAAGCCTGTCATAAAGAAACAGCAGCACCACTGTCGACATGCCTATCCCGGAAAACAACATCCATATATCTGACGGCTGGTAGTTTACCCAGAGAAAGGTGGTGAGTTCCACAGAACTCAGGTTCATTTGCTCACAGGCAGAATTGAAATACTCATTTTTTGAAAAGGTTTCGGATATCTCCGGGATGTCAAGCCCTCGCTTTTGGACTTCAAGGGACAGGAGGTGGTACTTATCACTCATTTTTGTGTACACATTCCCCGACAGTATCCCGGCAAGGAAATTTCCTCCGGCAAGAGGAAGGTAATAGGTTCCCATATACATGGCTACCTTGTCTTTGGGTGCGATCTTGCCAATATATTCAAGTATTCGCGGGGAGCTGGCCATCTCGCCTGTTGCAAATATCAGGATGGATAAGAAGAGGTAGAAACCGTTCTGTGTGGCAAACCACAGGGCGATGCCGATGGAACTGATGAGAAAGCCTGCAATAATAGTGTTTACCGGCTTATATTTCATGATCAGGGAAGATACCATCACCTGAAAGAAGACGATGTACAGGGCATCGATGTTCACGATCATCTCCGGGTTCACGGTGCCGTGATCGGTGCCGATAAAGTCGGCCATCCAGGGCCAGAACCCTGACACCCAGGTGTAAATGCCGGAAGTATTAACCCATTGTTCGATGAAAACAGGAAGGGTGAAGAACAACTGGTTATACATGGTCCAGAATCCAACAATAATGAGCAGGAAAACAACCAGTTTGAAATCAGTTAATGCTTTGCCCAGGTTGGTAATAATGTCTTTTATCGTTTTTGACAGGGGTTCTTTTACCTTATCCCGTTCGGGCTCTTTATAAAAAAGGATAACCAACAGGATATTAACCATGATTGCTGCTGCTGACATCCAGAATGCATATTTCCAGTCGAGCTCCCTGAGCTTGGAAGCAACAACAGGCCCGACGAATGCACCAATATTTACGATCATATAAAAAATGCCGAATCCGATAGAAGCATTTTTTGTTGTTGTGCTCTTTGCAATGGTGGCAGAGATCACAGGTTTGAACAGCCCTGCACCTACGGCCAGGTAAAGAAAGGCCAGGAACATGGATGTGTAGGTGGTCACATAGCTCATCAGCAGGTAACCGCTACCCAGGATCAGGTATGACAGGATAAGGATCCGCTTATATCCGAACTTGTCGGCAATGGCACCGGTGATGGTTGGCAGTACATATAGGATCCCCACCACGGTACCCATCAGGAGACCTTTCTGGCTCTGGGTAAATCCCAGCCCGCCATCATCGGTGGAGCCTGTGAAGTATAATGCCAGTAAGATGAACATTCCGTACCAGGCCCAACGCTCAAATAGTTCCATGACGTTGGCAGTCCAGAAAGTTCGCGGAAAACCGAATAGCTCTCTATTGGAGTTCGTCATAAGGACTTGCTTTGGTGCAAAGAAACGAAAAAAAGTTTTGAGTGTTGAGGGTTGAGTGTTGGGTGGATTTTCGATATTCGAT
>JAGLEK010000206.1 GCA_023145125.1 Bacteroidales bacterium
GACCATACTTTTTGGTTCACCACCGAGTATAATATCAGCGGATCACAGAAAGGCACTAAAATTGCTTCCTTTGAATTTACAGCTGCAGCGCCACTGGCCGACTTTATTGCCGATGACCTGACCCCGCTTACGACGGATGTGGTTCAATTCACTGACCTGTCAAGCGGTGCACCCACTTCCTGGTCATGGACATTCACCCCCTCAACAATTACTTATCAGGGTGGCACCACTTCTGCTTCCCAGAACCCTGAAGTGATGTTTGATGCAGCCGGTTTCTATACGGTTGAAATGACTGCAACCAATGCGAATGGTTCAAATACCGAAACAAAAGTTGATTACATTGAGGCAAGCCTTCCATCATCAGCTCCGGTAACAGACTTCGAAGCTGACAATACCGCCCCTGCTATAATGGAAACAGTATATTTTACTGATCTGTCGACCAATGACCCAACTTCCTGGTTATGGGCATTTACACCTTCTACGGTAACTTATATGAATGGTACCACGTCTGCCACACAAAATCCGGAGGTGGCATTTAATATGGCGGGTTATTACACCGTTGAACTAACAGCAACCAACACTGCCGGCTCTGATACGGAAACAAAAACCGATTATATCAATGTAGCTGATGGAATGACTGTTCTGGCTACTGCAAGCCCTGAAGATATCTGTACAGGGGATTGGAGCCAGCTCAATGCAGCACCAAGCGGGGGTACTGGTACATATACGTACAGCTGGACATCCGTGCCGGCAGGCTTTACTTCGACTCTCCAGAACCCTGTGGTTTTCCCGCTTGTGAATACAACCTATCATGTTGAAGTTGATGATGGGGGCCAGCTTGCAAATGACGAAGTTTCGGTAACTGTTAATCCGCTTCCTGTTATTACACTTGGCGACTGGCCTGACATGTTATGCAATGTAGGTGTCCCGCCCGTACAACTCACAGCCATCCCGGCAGGAGGTACCTATATTGGCCCGGGTGTGTCGATTACAGGGATGTTTATCTCGAGCATTGCAAACCTTGGATGGAACGTGATCACTTACACCTATGAAGATACTCATGGCTGTGAAAATTCAGCCCGGGATTCTATCTATGTGGATGATTGTGTCGGAATTAGTGAGATCAAAGGTGATGAAAGTGCGGTTAATCTTTATCCGAATCCAAGCATGGGTTCATTTATGCTTGAAAGTGAGCAGGAGATGGAAAGGATAGAGATCATCGATCAAAGTGGTAAGATGGTGATGATGCGAAAGATCAACAGCAAAAGCACCCCGATCTCTGCACTTCGTGCCAAGGGCTTTTATTTCATCAGAATTTATTTTAAGAATCAAAATGCCCTGCCTACAGTTGTGACAAAAGAATTTGTAATTAAGTAAGGATGCTGGATGCTGGATACTGGATACTAGATCAGCATATCCAGCATCCAGCATCTAGTATCCAGAATCCAGTATCCAGTATCTAGTATCTAGTATCTAGTATCTTTGCTTTAACACTTTTCCTATGAAAAAAATATTGATTGTTCTTTTTGCTCTAATGATCCCCTTGTTTTATTCCTGTGAGGAAGCTGATGAAATCATTGAGAACTTAGGCCTGACGGATTTAGAAATTAATGCAGGCCTGAAGGAAGCCCTGACCATTGCTACGGATACGGCCGTAAGCATAGTATCAAAAGTTGATGGCTATTATAAGGATGAGATCATCAAGATATTGTTGCCGCCGGAGGCGGATATCATTGTTGATAACCTCAATAACCCTCTTTTGCAGGGCCTTGGTTTTGATCAACTGATAGAGGATGTGATCTTAAAGATAAACCGCGCTGCCGAAGATGCTGCAACAGAAGCGGCACCGATCTTCTGGGGTGCGATCACAGATATAACTATCACAGATGGGTATAATATCCTTCACGGTGAAGATACTGCTGCAACTCATTTCCTGAGGGAACACACTTTCAGTGAACTTCAACAACTATATGCTCCAAAGATGCAGAATTCACTGAATAAAGATATAGTGGCAGGTGTTTCTGCACAGGAAACCTGGAGCACCCTGACCGGGCAGTACAATACCATTGCAAATTCTATTGTAGGTCAGCTGGCAGGCCTCGAGCCTGTGAATACTGATCTTGGCGAATGGGTAACCACCAAAGCTCTGGATGGCCTTTTTGTTAAAATAGCAGATGAAGAAAAAGCGATCAGGGAAGACCCGCTGGCAAGAGTAACAGACTTGCTGCGTCGTGTGTTCGGATCAATCGGTGGTTAATGCCTTATTCCTTTTTCCTTATTCATTCGGCACTCTTTTAGTATTCCATAAACTCCCCAAACAAAACCTGCAAATATGCTTTGCCTTCCATGATAAGGCTGTCTTTGTGCTGTTCGGGTAATTCCATCTCAAGGAAACCATAGGTTTTATTCCAGACAAAATGCCCGCTGTTGCGGATCCATCCAACACCATTGGTAGCTTCATAGAAAACGAATTCCGGCGAATAGGGATTGAATAGATCGTGGCTCCAGCTAAATTCTTCGGTTTCGAGCCCCAGTTGCTTGAGCAAGGTAACAGGAATATCCGTTTGTGAGGATAGGCGTTCGACCACCGTGCCCCTGGCAACCTCATTGATCACATTGCCATAAAACAGCATTGGGATATGACGGTATTGAGGTGAATGCACCGGCCAATGCCGGTATGAGTTATGACTGTGATCGGCTACGATGATAAAGAGGGTGCTGTCGTACCATTCTTGCTGTGACGCTTTCGCAAAATAATCTGCCAGGCATCGATCTGTATAATATGCGGAGTTGATGTATTGGTTTTCACTTCCACCCCAATCAAGAACCTGCTCCATGGGCTGATCATATGGTGAATGCGTGCTCATGCTGAATACTACCGAGAAAAATGGTTGTGTGATCCTGTTAAGCTCGGCGATCTGAAAATCGAACAGGTATTCATCATGTACCCCCAGCTTTCCCCTGGGAAGAGAGTCGGGCAGGTCATAGATCTCAACCATTTCATCAAAACCGGCAATTCTGACGTATGATTTAATCCCGCCATACATCAGGTGCCCGCCAAAATAAAATGAAGTATGATATCCTTCTTCCTTAAGCCTTTCAGGCAGGCTGGGCAATTTCATGACCTTATCGAGATTATGTGTAATGGCAGTGATGGGTGTAGCCGGAAATCCGCCGAATATGGACGACATAGCCTGCTCTGACCGGTTTCCGCTTGCATACATGTGGTTGAAAAGTATGCCTTCTTTGGCTAATATTTCAAATTCCGGCGTGATCCCTTCCTCGCCACCCAGCGAATATATCAGGTCAGCAGACCAACTCTCAAGCAACAGTATCACAATGTTGGGATTCTGTGTATTCAGGACGTGGACCGTGGTGTCTTTTTCAACATGATTAATCCCTTTCACTACTCTTATTGCATCCTCATCATCATAAAATTGATATGGGTTTTCCTTCATGAAGCGATAATTCTCCATCATGCTGAAGGTGAAGCTATACCCGGAATTGACAGCTGCCAGGTTTAGGATATTATATTTTGTATAAAAGGATTGGCTCTGTGTGATGGGGATCTCCTGCATCCCTCCCCTGATACCAAGGAACAACAATACCGGGATCATGATAAAAAATATCAGTGAACCAAAGTAATTTCGTTTCACTGCGAGGGCTTTACGGTAGATAAAGCGGTTATATACAATATTACTGATGAGCACCACCAGGATGAAAATAATAACTAACCAGATAAATTGTCCGGTGGATGCAGAATTGTAAACCTCGTCGGGGTTAGAAAGATAATTAAGCGCCTTATAATGCAATTTGGTTTTCCATTCAGCATAGATCCCCAATTCCGCTGTGGTTATCAGTGTATAAGCAATGGTGATAATAGCTGTATATACTTTATTCGCAATGTCGAATATTCGTGAATTGATCAATGAGCGGAGCAGGAGCAGGAAAAAGGGAAGGATCAAAAGGTATGATGCAGTTGAGATGTCGAGGCGCAAAGCATACCAGAAACCGGCCATAACCTCTCCGGATCCCGGACTTTCAAGTGATATAAGCTGATGATAATAAATAAGAAAAATGGCCCTGTTCAATGCAAAGAACAATAACCAGAAAAAGAACTGCCGTATGAGTGAAGCAAAGATCCTGAGCATCAGAAATAAATTATTGTTTGCAAAGGTAATAATTTGAACTGTTAGGGGTTTGGTTTGTTGTTTATTTGGAAAATGAGTTTGGAGCCTGCCTGCCGGACAGGCAGGTTTGGAGTTTGGAGTTTGAAGTTGGGAGTCTTCAATTAGCCCGCGCCTCATACCCCATACCTCATACCATGATATATGAACTGAGGAAAAAACTTTATATTTACATCCCCGTAGTTTGCCATTATTCCGGAAGATGCCGTAAACCAGGGGATTGATTACAAGCGTTAAACTATACCATATGATAAAGAAAGTCCTTATAGCGAATAGGGGAGAAATTGCATTACGTGTTATGCGTTCGTGCAGGGAGATGGGGATCACCTCAGTAGCGGTATTTTCTGAATCTGACCGTAGGTCGATGCATGTACGCTATGCTGATGAAGCCTATTTTATTGGCCCTTCCCCTTCTGCCGAAAGTTACCTCGTGATCGACAAGATCATTGATGCTGCGAAGCAATCCGGAGCGGATGCCATCCATCCCGGATATGGGTTCCTTTCTGAAAACGCTGAATTTGCTGATCGATGCAAAAAGGAAGGTATCATTTTCATAGGGCCTTCTTCATATGCCATCAAAACCATGGGAGATAAGATCACTGCCCGTAAGACCATGGTAGATGCCGGCGTCCCCGTTGTGCCTGGCAGCGAGATGATTACTGATGAAAAGGATGCAATAAAAAAGATCAAGGAGATCGGCCTCCCGGTGATGGTAAAAGCTACGGCAGGTGGAGGTGGAAAAGGCATGCGCCTTGTCACTAAGGAAAAAGATATTGTCAGCTCTCTCAGGGCCGCGCAATCGGAAGCACGGGCCGCTTTTGGCAACGATGCCATCTATATTGAGAAATATATCAAATCACCCCACCATATCGAATTTCAGATCCTTGGCGACACGCATGGCAATGTGATCCATCTTTTCGAAAGGGAGTGCTCGGTCCAGCGCCGCCATCAGAAAGTAGTGGAAGAAACACCTTCCCCGCTGATGACGCCGGAGGTCAGGAAAGAAATGGGGGATTTTGCTGTTGCAGCTGCCAAAGCAGTGAATTATAGCGGTGCAGGCACAATAGAATTTATTGTGGATGAAAAGCTGAATTACTATTTCCTTGAAATGAACACACGCCTGCAGGTGGAACATCCTATCACCGAAAGAGTGGTGGGCGTTGACCTTGTGAAGCAACAGATCAATATTGCCAACGGCCTTGAACTTGAGCTTAAGCAGGACGAACTTCGCCAGTACGGACATGCCATTGAATGCAGGATCTATGCTGAAGACCCGGAAAATAACTTCATGCCAAGCCCGGGCGTGATCAGGCATATTACCGAGCCGCTCGGACTGGGAGTCAGGCACGATGGGTATGTTTATGAAGGATTTGAGATCCCTATTTATTATGACCCCTTGATCAGTAAGCTGATAGTATGGGCCGGGACCAGGGAAGAAGCAATTGCCCGTATGAAACGTGCCCTTTATGCATACAAGATCACCGGTGTAAAAACATCAATACCATTCCTGAACCGTATTATGGAAACGGCCGATTTTGTGAAAGGGAAGTATAATACCAACTTCATTGAAAAGAACAGTGAATTCCTCATGTTCCCCGATAAGCATGAGGTAAAGGTCGAAGATGTAGCTATCATCGCAGCATATGTCGATTATCTTGACCGGCTTAATCTCCAGGCAGATGTGCATTCAAAAAACGGACAGAACAGCTGGAAAAACTGCGGACGGCGCCTTAGCTTCAATCGCTTCTAAAAAGAATGTGAAAATTATAGTTATGCCAACAGAAATAAATATCAACGACCGTAATGCCCTTGTAGAGGTGCTCAGCAGGGACGGTGATAAGGTCAGTATAAGCATTGATGGAAAGAAATATGATGCCGATGTGGTGATGGTGGAGGAAGGGGTTTATTCTATAATCATAGACAATAAATCCCACAATATTGAGCTTATCCGGACCGACAATAAGAATTATAAGGTCAACACATATGCCAAATCCTATGATGTGGAGATCGTTGATGCGGAAAGCAAGTACCTGAAGAGCCGGCAACGGGATGATGGCGATGAAGAGGCTGTGATGTCTTCCCCAATGCCGGGAAAGATAGTAAGGATCCTTGTGAAGGTGGGAGATAAGGTTAAGGCAGGCGATACTGTTATCATTGTTTCTGCCATGAAAATGGAAAGCGAATATAAGGTGAAAAAAGATCGCATCATCAAGGATATAAAGGTAAAGGAAGGTGACACCATTCAGGCTGACCAACCGCTGGTGGTGATCGAATAAACATCTCAAAAAACGATTGATTAATCCAAAAGAACAAGTTCATGTCGATAAAAGAGAAATTCAAGGAATTTGAAACACTAGATAAGAATGCCGAACTGGGCGGAGGCAAGGAACGCATCGAAAGACAGCACAATGCCGGCCGTAATACAGCCCGTGAACGCATAAAAGACTTGCTTGACCCGGGTTCTTTTGTCGAGATTGACAAGTTTTTAACCCATCGCTGTAATGATTTCGGGATGGAAAAGAACCAGATTCCCGGTGATGGCGTAGTCTGTGGTTATGGCAAGATCGATGGCAGGTTGATGTATGTATTCGCCCAGGACTTTACTGTCTTCGGGGGAACACTCAGCCGTGCCAATGCCGATAAGATCATTAAGATCATGGATCTGGCAATGAAGATGGGGGCTCCCGTTATCGGCTTGAATGATTCAGGCGGTGCACGGATCCAGGAAGGCGTTGAAAGCCTTGGTGGTTATGCCGATATCTTTTACAGGAATGTGATGGCCTCGGGAGTGATACCGCAGATATCTGCTATTCTCGGCCCCTGTGCCGGTGGGGCAGTATACTCTCCTGCCATGACCGACTTCATCATGATGGTGAAGGAGTCCAGCTATATGTTTGTGACCGGGCCGGATGTGATCAAAACAGTTACCCATGAAGAAGAGGTTACCAAGGAAGACCTGGGTGGTGCGGTTACACACAACACCAAGAGTGGTGTGGCACACATGATCGCAGAAAATGATGAACAGGCCATGATGATGATCAGGGAAATGATGAGCTTTCTGCCCCTCAATAATATGGAAGATCCTCCAATACAGACATGTACCGACGATGTCAAGAGGGAAGATGTACACCTCGATGAAATTGTGCCTGATGACCCGAATAAGCCTTACGATATGAAGGATATCATCGAGACAGTAATTGACAATAACAACTTCTTCGAGATACAGTGCCAGTATGCAAAAAATATCATCATTGGCTTTGCCCGCATGGGCGGCAGGCCGGTGGGCATTGTGGCCAATCAGCCGGCACATCTTGCGGGTGCGCTTGATATCAACTCTTCCATCAAAGC
>JAGLEK010000207.1 GCA_023145125.1 Bacteroidales bacterium
CGTGCCATCAACCTTGAGGGCTGAAAAAACAGGAGGTATCTGTACAATGTCGCCAAGAAATTGTTTTGTCGCATCTATAATCTGATCCGGGCCAATATGGGACGTTTCATATAACTGGTCTGTTTCAGTTTCCCGGTCATAGGAGGGAGTGGTGGCACCAATAAAAAATGTGCCTGTATATTCCTTGTCAAGTCCCGTAAATTCATTGATCCGCTTTGTTGCTTTCCCTACGCATATCAGAAGTAAGCCGGTTGCCAGGGGGTCAAGTGTCCCGGCATGCCCTACCTTGATCTTTTTGATGCCGAGGTGATGCCGTAGCATATGCCTGATCTTGTTTACCACGTCGAAAGAAGTCCATTCGGCCGGCTTATCAACCAACAGTACCTCCCCGCCCGGGAAATCATATGTTCCTGTAGAAAGCAATATTATATTTTAGAAAGCTAAAGAATAAACGATAGCAATAGTACCTATTATGAAGCAATAGATTGCAAAATAAAAAAGATTTCCCTTTTTAACAATGCCGATCATCCACTTACAGGCCAGGAGGCCGGAAATAAAAGCCGCAAAAAAACCAACGGCAAGGGGAAGAACCCCTACACCTCCAACCTCACTCATACTCCCATCTGCGAAGTCTTTAAAATTTGCCCCGATAATCGGTATCAACACCATAAGAAATGAGAACCGGGCAATATTTGCCTTTTTGTTTCCCAGCAATAAGCCTGTCGATATGGTAGCCCCTGAACGGGAAATACCCGGCAATACGGCAACAGCCTGCGCAATTCCAATAATAAATGAATCCAAAAAACCGATCTTTCGTTCATTGTTCCCGACCAGGTAAGTCGACATCAGCATCATAGAAGTGACGACCAGCATAGACCCTACAAAAAGCACATTTCCCGTAAAGAAGCCTTCTATCTCCTTTTTGAAAAATAAACCCAGGATAATAACCGGTATCATCGAAGCAAAGATCTTTGCCACATAAGCAGTTTCCTCATTCCATTTGAAAGCAAAAAGGCCCTTGATCAGCTTCAATATATCCTTATAGAATATTACAATCGTGCTCAATACCGTAGCACCATGTACTACAACCGTAAAAACAAGGCTTTTTTCTGCATTAACACCGAGAATGGCTTTTCCCAGTTCGAGATGGCCACTGCTGCTGACAGGCAGGAACTCTGTCAGGCCCTGCACAATCCCAAGTATCAATGCTTCCAGCCAGTTCATGAATTAAGGGGAAAGGGTTCAGTGTTTAGGTTTCTTCATGATGGCAAAGATCTCAATGATATATCCTGCCAGAATAAGAATAGGTGCGAGGGTCATCCTGCGAAAACTAAAAATGTCTTCACTGAAAACATTTGGATCATCAGAACCACCGCCGATCATCAATAAAAACCCCACCGTGATCACGATCAGTCCAAGAACAAGCAGTTGATAGTTCTCTTTTCCAAATGCAAAGGCAACGCTTGAGTCACCAACAGCTTTTGTTTTAGTGGGTGCAGCCTCAAAAACTGCTTTTTCCCCGGCAGGCTTAAGGTTTTTCGATGTTTGCTTTTTTTTGATCGCCATATGGTATGAGATTATTTTTCAAAAGTAAGTGAAAAAATGCTTCTTTAACAGCTGCTTTAACATATTTTAATAATACAGACGATCTGCCTTTGCCCGAAGGTATTTTTTAACTGCAAACCAGGTAGAAAGATATGTCAATACTATACCTGTCAGCAGCACAAGGCCAAACAGGCTGAGTATAAGTCCGGGATCCTGCAGGTTGACCAGTTCCGGCAATTCCTTCTGGAAGAAATAAAGCAGCAATCCCAGGAAAATGATTGCAATAAATGCGGCATATAAGCCCTGTATAACGGCATACCAGAGAAATGGCCTGCGGATAAATCCTCCTGTAGCCCCAACGAGTTGCATTGTTTTAATCAAAAAACGTTTTGAATAAACCGAAAGCCGAATGGTATTGTTGATCAGTGCAACGGCAATAACAAGCAGTAAGGCACTGAAACCCAAAAGAACCAGGCCTATCCTCCGAATATTTTTATTTATGAGATGTACAAGGTCTTTCTGATAATAGATCTCCTTAACATCAGTATTGGCCAGCAATTCATTTTCAATCATCTCCATGCTGTCGATATTGGTATATGCCGCTTTCAGCTTAAGCTCTATGGAAGGCAAAAGTGGGTTGTATCCCAGGAAGCTGATAAAATCCTCTCCCAGCTCCTCTTGCAATTCTTCTGCAGCCTGCTCAGGAGTGATATATTCGGTAGATTTTACAAACCTTGAGGCATCCAGGGTTTTTTGCAATTGTACGATCCCGGCTTCCCTTACATTTTCTTTCATGATGATAGAAAATCCAATATTTTCCCTGACATACTCCGATAGTTTCTGAGCATGTAAAACGATCAATCCCAGCAAGCCTACCATTAAAAGGACAAGCGTGATACTGATCAGGGCGGTGGCCCTGGAAGACTGCAATTTTCGCCGTTGGAGGCGTTCGTCTTTTTTAGCCATTTATTTAATTCTTGGTTGATCAATACTAATAACGATCATTGCAAAGTTATGTTTTTTAAAATACAATCCCTGATGTAAATATGAATGCCCTTAGCTAATATTTTAAGTACTCCGTTATGATTGGCATCTTTTTTCTAATTTCGCAATCTGAAATACTTACGGTGCCATACCGCACTGAATAAGAAACTGCAAACATTGCCTTCAGGCATTTAAACGAATGGAATACAATTTTAAGGATACCGAAAAAAAATGGCGGAATTACTGGCAGACAAATAACACCTATGCTGCGCCAAATAATTCTTCCAAACCAAAATATTATGTTCTCGACATGTTCCCATATCCATCAGGGGCAGGCCTGCATGTAGGCCACCCACTGGGATATATCGCTTCCGATATCTACTCGAGATATATGCGGCACAGGGGATACAATGTACTTCACCCTATGGGATTTGATGCGTATGGCCTGCCGGCCGAGCAATATGCCATTCAAACCGGGACACACCCCCAGATAACTACCTTTAAAAATATTGACCGATACAGGGAACAACTTGACCGTATTGGTTTTTCCTATGATTGGAACCGGGAGGTGAGGACCTGTGATCCTCATTATTATAAATGGACACAATGGACATTCATCCAGCTTTTCAATCATTGGTATAATAACAAAATTTCAAAGGCAGAACCAATAGTTGAGCTTATTGATATACTGGCACGCGAAGGAAATGCCGGTATCGATGCAGCATGTACAGAGTGTGAGACAGTCACTGCAGAGCAGTGGAACGCGATGAATGAAAAGCAGCAGCAGGAAGTGCTGATGAATTACAGGCTGGCATACCTTTCCGACACCTGGGTGAACTGGTGCCCTGAACTGGGTACTGTACTCGCCAATGACGAAGTTAAAGACGGTGCATCGGAAAGAGGTGGCCATCCGGTAGAAAGAAAGCTGATGAAGCAATGGTCATTGCGCATTACTGCTTATGCACAGCGATTGCTCGAAGGCCTGGAAAAGCTTGAATGGACCGAATCACTGGTTGAGATACAAAAAAACTGGATCGGCCGCAGTGACGGTGCTTCTGTAAATTTTAGCATCAAGGGCCATAATAAAGTGCTGGAAGTCTTCACCACCCGTCCGGATACACTCTGGGGAGCTACTTTTATGGTGCTTGCTCCTGAACATGAATGGGTGGAAGAGATCATTGCTCCTGAGAAGCGTGAGGAAGTGATGAAATATGTTAAAAAGGCAAAAAACCGTTCTGAAAGGGAACGTGCTGCCGAGGTTAAAAATATCTCGGGAGTATTTACAGGTGCCTACGGTATTAATCCCCTGAACGGTGAGAAGATCCCGATATGGATTGCCGATTATGTTTTGATGGGTTATGGTACCGGAGCCATAATGGCTGTGCCGGCTCACGACAGCAGGGATTTTGCTTTTGCCAGGCACTTTGATATCCCGATCCTCCAGGTTGTAAGTCAAGACGGTGAGGAAGCGGGTGACCCAAAAGGCTGGGAAGATTCTTATGATGCCAAAGAAGGAGTGATGATAAATTCAGGATTTATCACAGGTATGGATGTTCAGGAAGGGATCAGGACAGTTATTGATAAACTGCAAGAAGACGGCATAGGCTTCGGAACTGTGAATTACCGCCTGCGTGATGCGATCTTCAGCCGTCAGCGCTATTGGGGCGAACCATTCCCGATCTATTATAAAGACGGTATGCCATACACCCTCGACGAATCAGAACTTCCCCTCGAATTGCCTGAGGTTGATAAGTACCTGCCCACGGAAACAGGCGAACCTCCGCTGGCAAGGGCAAAAAACTGGGTCAACAAGGATGGCTACCCGCTTGAAACTAATACCATGCCCGGCTTTGCCGGTTCGAGCGGCTACTATTACCGCTACATGGATCCAAAAAACGACAAAGAATATTTTTCAAAGGAAGCCAACGGATACTGGCAGGATGTTGATCTGTATATTGGCGGAGATGAACATGCCAGCGGCCACCTTATCTATTCACGGTTCTGGAGCATGTTCCTTTACGACATTGGCCTCGCCTGTAAGGCTGAGCCCTTTAAGAAGCTTATCAACCAGGGCAAGATACAGGGCAGGTCAAGCTTTGTATACAGGCTTAAGGGAAGTAACAATTTTGTTTCAAAGAATCTCATTCAGGACTATGAAACCACTCCTATCCATGTTGATATCAGCATGGTTGATAATGATATCCTTGACCTGGAAGCATTCAAAAAGTGGCGCCCTGAATTCTGGGATGCCGAATTCATCCTCGAAGACGGGAAATATGTCTGCGGATGGGAGATAGAGAAGATGTCGAAATCCAAACACAATGTGCAGAGCCCCGACGAGCTGATAGAAAAGTACGGGGCAGATACTTTGCGTTTGTACGAAATGTTTCTTGGCCCGCTTGAGTACCATAAACCCTGGGATACCAAAGGAATAGAAGGTGTTTTTCGCTTTATCAGGAAACTTTGGCGTCTGTATCACGATCAGGATGGTAATTTCACCATAGCCGATGAAGAACCGACAGCAGCCGAACTGAAGATCCTGCACCGCACCATTAAAAAGGTGAGGGAGGATATTGAAAGGTTTTCTTTCAACACCGCGGTGAGCACCTTTATGATCTGCGTAAATGAGCTGGCAGACCTGGGCTGCAGGAAAAAGGGGATACTTGAACCCCTGGTTGTCCTTATTTCTCCTTATGCACCATATATTGCAGAAGAGTTATGGCTTAAGCTCGGCCATAAGCAGAGCCTGGCATATGATGAATACCCTGAATGGGATGAAAAATACCTGATTGAAGATACTTTTCTGTATCCGGTTTCTTTTAACGGGAAATTAAGGTTCAAATTAGAATTCCCGCTCGACATGAGCAAGGAAGATATCGAAAAAGCAGTACTGGAAGCCGGAGAAGCACAAAGATGGCTGGAGGGCAAGCCACCAAAGAAAATTATCGTTGTCCCTAACCGGATCATTAATGTGGTGGTTTAAGTTTTTTTAACATTGAAATCCTTTTTTGGAATGCTTTTTGAAATACAGGTACCAAATAGAAAAGATGATGAGAAAAGCAATCGCTTATATTTGTTTCTTACTCCTGTTCATCCCGCCGGGAATGATGGCTCAGGACACAATCCCTTATGTTGATGAGATTCCTTTCCAGAGGGGTGAAAGTGGTAAATACCGTGTTTACTACGACTCATGGCTTACCTCCGGTATTTCTGCCGGGGTGGGGATCATCAGTATCAAGGATAATGTAAGGCAATTCAATGGCAGAAACACATTCCATCTTGAGGTGATCGGTAAATCGGTTGGCTTTTTTAGCTGGTTTTTCAAGGTTGATGATCGTTTTGAATCCTTCGTCGATGAAGAAACTATTGTACCCTACCATTTTATACGACGAACCCACGAAGGTTCTTATAAATATGAAGATGAAGTGGACTTTGACCATGTGAACCATATTGCCAAAAGCCGCAGAACAGAAAAGCCCATTCCGCCTGATATAAAGGATATAGTTTCGGCATTCTATTATATGCGCACTATCGATTTCAGTGGTGCTGAAGAAGGACAGGAATACATGCTCGACTTTTACCTGGATGACTCTGCCTATGTTAGCAAGATCATCTACCTGGGAAAAGAGATAGTGGAAACCAGGCTCGGGAAGTTCCGCTGCCTCAAATTTAAGCCAATGGTTGCCCAGGGGGAGATCTTCCAGGAACCATACCCTATGACACTCTGGGTGACCGACGACAGGAATAAAGTGCCCATATTTGGTACCTCTGCAGTAATTGTCGGATCGGTAAAAATTGAACTGGTTAAGATCGAAGGATTGAAATATCCTATGGACGCAAAACTAGATTGACCACTGCCAAATAACTGCCGTTACTATTAATTCTCACTCGTTTACACTTAAGACCGATCCATATCCGGCTCATATTGTTAAATTTGTTTATGGAATAATGATCATTCCAACATCTCATTAAAAAGAATACACTAATACGACCATTATGAAAGCGAAGTATGTTAATATGCTGTTTCTGCTGGGATTTGTAATCACACTTGGCGGATTTTCAATACGAACTGTTGTTGCAGAAGGTGCTGTACCACAATTTGACTATGACAAATTATGGCAGCAGGTGTATGAATATGAAAAAAAAGGTAAGCCCAGATCGGCCATCGACATTGTTAACAATATCTATGAACAGGCAAAGAAAGAAGGACATAAACCTCAGATGATCAAGGCACTGGAATATGGTATCCGTTTGAGTTCGCGCTTCGAAGAAGCATATTATCAAAAGGGGATTTCCAGGATCTATGCAGAACTACCCAACTTCACTGCCCCTTCCACACAGATACTGCATTCCTTGCTTGCCGATCTTTATATGGGCTATTATTTCGCAAACCGTTACCTGATCCTTCAGCGCACTAATGTTGTTGATTATGAACTCAGCGACATGGCCACATGGGATCAAAAGTTATTTGCGGAAAAGATCTTCGAAGCCTTAAATAAGTCTCTTGAAAACCCCGGATTACTTCAAAAAACACCGGCCTCGGATTTTGCTGACATTACCTCCGAAGGGGATTCACTCAACATTTTCAGGCCTGCTTTATACGATCTGCTGGCACATCAGGCACTGGATTTCTTTCGTAATGATGAATTCATGAGCAGCCGGCCGGCCATCAGGTTTGAGGTTGATGATCCGCAAATGCTCGACATTGCCGATGCATTCAGCAAGCTTAAATTGGAAGAAAAAGAAACCTTCTCCATGAAATTCCATGCGCTGAAGCTATATCAGGACCTGATCGCATTTCATCTTAACGACAAAGATCCTTTTGCCCTCGTAGATCTGGATCTGAACCGGCTGGATTTTATTTATGAGCATGCCATTATTGATGAAAAAGACAAGTTATTGCTGCATACACTCGAACAGATGGAATCAATGTATATGGGAAATGAAGCTATTTCCGAGGTATATTATCACATTGCGGCATATTATAATCGTACGGGAAATGAATATGATCCGCTCAACCCAGATGAACACAGCAGGGATAAGATTATTGCGGCGGAGTATTGTCATAATGCCATCAATGAATATCCAACATCTTATGGAACAGCCTTATGCAAAGCTTTGTTAAAACAGATTCTTGAAAAGACCCTGGATGGCCAGGTCGGATATGCCGATATTCCCGGGAAACCCATCCTCTCATCCCTGACATTTAAAAATGTTTCCGGCATTTATTTGCGGGTAATCCCCCTTGATCCTGCCGAAGACAGGAATCAACGTCTCACCTGGGATAATGAAAACAAGCTTGATAATTACAGACAGATCAGGCCGGTGAAGCAATGGTCGGTCGATCTGCCCGTTGATGCAGACCATAACTCCCACAGAACAGAGATCGCAATTCCTCCGCTTACTGAAGGATATTATGGACTGATGATCTCCGACGACCCTGCATTTGATAAAAGTAAAGGTGTGATCTGCATTAACAATTTCTGGATCACAAACATTAGCTATATCAGCAATGAAAAAGAAAATGGCGACCTGATGTTTTATATACTTGACAGGATGGCCGGCAACAAAATGCCCGGGGTTAAGGTCAAGGTATACAAGGAGTATTATGAGAATAGTACCAGGGAATATAAGCTTATTGAAGCAGGCAATTATACGAGTGATGACAATGGCTCATTCTCCATCACGGCCGTGGATGGGCACTCGAACAGGCTGGTAATGGATTTCATGACTGATATCGACCGTTTTACCTCTCCTAACTTTTTCTACATTTCACAGCCATATAAAAATCCCGACAGGCCGGCAGATCAAACATTTTTCTTCACCGACCGCTCAATTTACCGGCCGGGGCAAACCATTTATTTTAAAGGCATATTGCTTGAACGGACCGGGGAAAATTATGAAATACAAAAATACAAAAGCACTACCGTACAATTCCTTGATGTTAATAACCAGAAGGTCTCTGAACTTCAGTTGGAAACCAATGAATTTGGCTCTTTCAATGGTTCTTTTACCGCTCCGTTGGGTATTCTCACCGGGAATATGCGTATTCTGAATGAATCAGGGATTGCAGGGGTTACCGTGGAAGAATATAAAAGACCAAAATTTGAAGTTGTGTTTGATCCTGTCAAGGGTAGTTACAAACTTGACAGCAAGCTTACAGTCGTTGGTAAAGCAAAGGCATACGCAGGTAATCCTGTCGACCATGCGATAGTAAAATACAGGGTTGTACGAGATGTTTATTATCCGTTCCGGTATTTCTGGAGAGGGTATTATCCACAATCAGTGCAGGCAGAAATTGCTTTCGGTGAAACGGAAACACAGCAGGACGGATCCTTTCAGGTTGAATTTACTGCAATCCCCGACCGCAGCCAGCCTATGAAATACTCCCCTGTTTTTAATTATACTGTTTATGTTGATGTTTCGGACATTAGCGGGGAAACACATTCCGCACAAAAAACGGTATCTGTTGGAGAAAAATCACTGCTGATCGACCTTGAACTCAGTGAAGAGGTAAACAGGGAAAAGGTTAAAAGCTTCTCTTTGAAAACCACCAACCTGAACGGTGAGGAAGAGGCTGCGGAAGTGGAGGTGGAGATAATTCGTCTGCAGGCTCCCGACAGGATATTACAAGATAGAAAATGGCCCGAACCTGATGTTTTCCTGATCGCAAAGGAAGAATTCAGGGAATTGTTCCCCGACAGGGTGTATAAAGATGAAAATGACAGGTCAGGATGGGATGAACTTGAAACTGTTTTCAAGGGGACCATCAACACTGAAAATGAGTCCAATCTGGAGCCGAATGACTTTTCCAAATGGGAACCCGGGGTGTATAAAGTAGAGCTTAAGGCTGATGATGTTTTCGGGGAAACTGTAAGTGTTACGCATTTCTTTACACTCTTTTCACCTGAAGCAAAAAATCTCCCCCTGCCGGTGGCAAGCTGGTTTATTCCTCTGAAAGCCGGTGGAGAACCAGGAGAGAAAGCATCTTTCCTCGTAGGAACGGCATATAAAAATGTAAATATCCTTTATGAGGTAGGCAGCAAAACAGGACAGCTAAAGCATGAATGGCTTACGCTCAATGAGGAGCAACAGATACTGGAGATCCCTATCCGGGAAGAAGATCGTGGCGGCCTGGGCCTCAACATTGTCTTTGTCAGCCATAATCAGAGCTATGATTTTGCTGTTACTGTTGATGTCCCCTTCAGCAACAAGGAGCTGGACATCACCTTTGAAAGTTTTCGTGATAAGCTGCTCCCCGGCCAGGAGGAACAATGGAACGTCAGGATCAGGTCACACAAAGGGGAAAAGGTGGCAGCAGAAATGCTTGCCGCTATGTACGATGCTTCCCTGGATGCCTTTATGCCACATGACTGGTATTTCAACATATTTAATTTCTATTATCGCCATAATTCCTGGGAAGCACATAATGCTTTTACTGAGAACTCAGGCTATAGCTTTCAGGAGCATGAGCCCTATGAACACCCTCCTGTGAGGACCTATGACCTTCTGGACTGGAAAGACATTTACAGCCAGGGATTCAACTATGTGTTTTCAAGGGAAAAAAGTATGGGTGGTGTTATGCAATCCATGGACGGTGAATTTGATGGTGTCGTTTTTGCTGAAGCATCTGCCGTGGAGGAAGAGCAATCGATCACGACTGACCAGGACAAGATTATGGCACCGCCGCCTGATTCTGAAGACACTGAAAAACCGGACGAGTTTCCTGTTAGAAAAAATCTTCAGGAAACTGCTTTCTTTTTCCCCGACCTGAAGACCAATGCCGATGGTGATGTGATCATCAGCTTCACAATGCCGGAAGCACTGACACGGTGGAAGATGATGGGGTTTGCCTATACACAGGATTTAAGTTCAGGGATTATTACCAGGGAGTTGCTTACCCAAAAAGACCTGATGATCATTCCCAACCAGCCCCGTTTCTTCAGGGAAGGTGATGAGTTCTGGTTCAGCGCCAAGGTAGTGAACATGTCAGAAAAAGAACTTCAGGGAGAAGCTACCTTGCAGCTCTTCGATGCTATCAGCATGAAGCCGGTAGATGCATTATTTGGAAATGATGATATAACAATAGATTTCTCCGCCTCTGAAGGGAATAGCAGCTATGTTAGCTGGAAGCTGAACATCCCTGAAGGTACAGGCCCTGTGCTATATCGTGTCATTGCCACTGCCGGTAATTTCAGCGACGGAGAGGAAATGGTGATCCCCGTGCTGAAAAACCGCATGCTGGTTACTGAGTCTTTGCCGCTGCCGATCAATGGCAATGAAACCAAAAATTTTGTTTTTGATAAACTGGCAAACTCACAAACTGAAGGAAGCACGCTAAAGAATTACAGTTATACCCTTGAGTTTACTTCCAACCCTGCATGGTATGCGGTACAGGCCCTGCCCTATCTTATGGAATACCCGCATGAATGCTCAGAGCAGATATTTAACCGCGTTTATGCCAACGGCTTAGCATCTCATATTGTAAACCAGCATCCAAAGATCAAGACTGTTTTTGAGAGCTGGTTGTCGGAAAGTCCCGAGGCACTGCTTTCAAATCTTGAAAAGAACCAGGACTTAAAAAATGTCTTGCTGGAAGAAACCCCCTGGGTCATGCAAGCCAAAAATGAATCAGAAAGAAAGAAAAGGATCGCCCTGCTCTTCGACCTGAATAACATGGATAATGAACTTTCCACTGCCCTGAATAAGCTGCAAAAAAACCAGTTGGGCAATGGTGGGTGGCCATGGTTTGCCGGAGGACAGGACAACAGGTACATCACCCAGTATATCATCAGCGGGATGGGGAAGATGTCGCAATTGGGTATTCTTGACAATAAAAACCCCGGGATCGTACAAATGACCAGGGGTGGGATAAGGTATCTCGATAACCGTATGTTCGAAGATTTTATGAGGATAAAAGATAAGCATAAGGACTATCAGGCAAAACAATATATCAGCCGCACCCACATTCAGTATTTGTATGCAAGAAGTTTCTTTATGGAGGAATATAATTTACTTGCAAAACATAAGGAAGCTTTCCTGTACTTCAAGGAGCAATCGAAAAAATACTGGACCGGACAAAATAAATATATTCAGGGGATGATCGCTTTGTCATTGCACCGGCTGGGGGAAAGCCCGATGCCGGCAGTTATTATGGCATCTGTCAAGGAACACGCCCTGTATGATGATGAAATGGGTATGTACTGGCGACAGGATGCAGGATATTACTGGTACGAAGCTCCCATAGAAACACAGGCGCTGCTCATAGAGGCTTTTGATGAGATCATGGATGACAAATCTGCTGTCGAGCAAATGAAAACCTGGTTGCTTAAACAAAAGCAAACCCATGACTGGGAAACCACCAGGGCCACTGCTGATGCATGTTATGCCCTGCTCCTGCGCGGAACCAACCTGCTCTCCGAAGAAGGGGATGTACGCATCACTATTGGTGGAGAAGACATCAACCCGGATAATATCGACGGAGTGGAAAAGGAAGCCGGTACCGGGTATTTTCAGCATCGCTGGAATGGAAATGAGATCAATACCGGGATGGCAAACATCACTGTTTCGAAAGAAAATGACGGAGTGGCATGGGGGGCTGTTTACTGGCAGTATTTCGAGGATCTGGACAAGATCACCGCGCATGCATCACCCCTGAATATTCAGAAGAAGCTCTTTTTGAAAAGCTATACTTCAGAGGGGCCTGTTCTCACACCTGTCAACGATGGTGATATACTTAAGCCCGGGGACAAGGTGATTTCCAGGATAGAGATCAGGCTTGACCGCGACATGGAATTTATACATATGAAAGATATGCGTGCTGCAGCCCTGGAACCTGAGAATGTCCTGTCGGGTTATCACTGGCAGGGGGGTATGGGTTATTATGAAAGTATCCGTGATGCATCGGTAAATTTCTTTTTTAGCTACATGAGAAAAGGTACCTGGGTGTTCGAATACCCTCTGAACGTAAGCCAGCGAGGTACATTCTCCAATGGCATATCTACTATTCAATGCATGTATGCACCGGAATTTGCCAGCCATTCCGAAGGTGTCAGCATTAAGGTTGAATAAGCATTAACACGCTTATAAACAATTGTTAATAATTGTTGTTAGTATCTTGTTAATAGTTGAGACACCTAATCTCTTGACAGGCATAGGGTATTTTTACTATATTTGTTTCATCAGGTGAGCGATAAAGGGCTGGCTGGAGTCTGCGAAGGCAGAGCGACGCTAAAACCGCAAGGTGGAGGCAGAGCAAGGCTGGGGACGGGTAAAGGCCGGGGCAAAAGTGAAACGAAGCTCTCACGAGTGGAGGGAAGCCAAGTTCAGATGCGGAGGAGACAGGACCGCGAGGAAAAGGAACCAAAAGCATTAGTCGTAATAACAGTAACCTGACATGAACCGGAGGCTTAGGCAGCCGGGAAATGGCGGAGACCGTCTCGCAAGAAGCGGTCTCCGCATGTTTTATATACCCTCAATTCA
>JAGLEK010000208.1 GCA_023145125.1 Bacteroidales bacterium
CCTTTGTCGAATCTGATTATGATAAATATGTATATCAAACGGCAGAAATTAATTTAGGGACAATTACGTCCATATACGCTAAAAATACTGATGAATTTAATATTTATCCCAACCCTAGTACAGGAACGATAAATATTTTGCCAAATAATTCTGAACTAAGCACAGTAAACTATGCTGTTTCTAATATGCTTGGACAGGTTCTGCTTGAAGGCACTTTAAGTAATGGAGAGAATGCTATCCATATTTCTGGTTTGCAAAATGGCTATTATTACTTGAGCATAGAAACAAATAATTCATGGTATACACGAAAGATCGTTTTATTGAGATAATTTGTAAACATGAACATTCTAGCCAGCATAAAAATTAGCATTAAATTGAAAGTTTCTACTTTCATATTCGGCTACTATTCTTATACTCACCGATTTTAAAACCTGTTTTTTTAGTTGCACTCTTTCTGAAAGCGGAAGGTGTTAATCCCGTTTTTTGTTTAAATAAGGTGTTGTGCATAGAACGGCTAATTTGACCACTCATAGTCGGCTCAGTTTCAGCCGGCTAAAAGGGGTCAGTTATGCCGACATTTGCAAAATCACCACCAATTTCATCAAATTCTGGCGTAAATCTGGCGTAAACGAAAAAACCACTCACAAAATACGATGTAAGTGGTTGATTATCTGGTCTCCCCGGAAGGACTCGAACCTTCGACCCGCTGATTAAGAGTCAGCTGCTCTGCCAGCTGAGCTACGGAGAGGGGCAATAATCTTTGCAAAAGTAATACTTTTTGCAAAGATTATTGAGTGAATAGTGCCGAGATCCTAGTGCCTAGTGCCAAATTAATTTAAAAAGGGACATGTTAGAAGGGGAAGGGAATAAAGAACAGGGGAACAGGGGAACAGGGGAACAAGGAACAGAGGAACAAGGAATAAGAATAAGAAGGAGAAGGAGAATAAGAACGTCCGATTGTTTGGATTTGAAAAAATGCGATGCATTTTTTGACCGGCCTCATAAGATTTTGGTAGTATTTCAAGATTTCATGAACGTTAAAAATTACCCTTGTCTGACCCCGAGTACTCGGGAGAGTTTGGGTAATTTAGTGAAGGAAATCGTAGAAATCAACAATCCCCCCTCCTTACTCGTAGAGAGGGACGCAGGGGGTGGATAAAAGGTAAATGATTCCTAACTATCGAATTACTATTACTTTCCCGATAAAAGATCCTTCTTCCGCCTCTACCCTAAGGAAATACATCCCGGCAGGAAACCGGTCAAGAGGGATTGAAACAATTCCATTACGAGACAGCGAAAAATGCTCTCTGTAAATTGCCACACCTGAGGTGGACAGAAGCATGATATCTGCCGGGCCCGCAGCAGTATTGGAGAAGCGAAGCTTCAATTCATCTCTTACGGGATTGTTGTAACGAACATCGACAATCGACAATCGAGGATCGACAATCGACAATTCGTCATTTATGACGAGATCCATGATAACCGGCAGGTGGTCCGACATGCCGATCAGGGCATCAAGCACATATGCCGGAAGGCTGGTATTCGGCGGATCCAGCAGACTGCCATTCAATCTCTGGCCATCCTGCCCAAGGGCCCGGTATGAACCTTCCAGGTAATACATATTATCAGCTTCATCATGCAGCACTTTATTCATCAATATAAAATCAAAACGGTCGTCCATGCCGCCCCAGGCTCCGCAGCCGGTCTGGGCAGTACGGGTTGATTGTGAATGCACATGCCGGTACACCGAACTGTTATGCCAGCTGCCGATCTCATCTACCGGATCATAAAACCTGAACACGGGATCAATATTGTTTATCATCAGCTGAAACCCGGCCTCAGAGGATTTATAAAAATTAAAATCCCCCATAAACAGATAATTACCTGTCTTGCCATAGGCTTCGAGATAATCCAGAGTATTTTGCACCATAGCCTCCCGCTTGTCCCTGTCTGTACCGTTATCACCGGCCTTCAGGTGAGCCACTATGCAATGGATAAAAACGGTATCCCCATTCAACAAGCCTTCATTCAGGGCGTATAAGCTGTAAATATCAATATCGCGAATTGAGTCCTGGGCCACTTCCTGTGAGTGCAGGACCAGTTTCTCCGTATTAAAGTACAGCTGGTTCACAATTATTGATCCGGCCAGGTTAGGCGATTCTGCCATTTCATAGAAGATAGATCCGGCCTGGTTCATCACATCATCCAATATCCGGATGTGATATGATGACTCTTTCCTCAATTCATTAACTGTAAATATATCCGGCTTTGAATATGCTACGATCGTACGCAAGTAGGCATCCTTCAGATCTGTATTGTTATTGCTCGAGGTGCAAAACCCTCCATTCCCATAATACAGAAGGTTGTAGTGCATAACACGGAGGGTATCCTGCGCGTTCAGAAAGCTCAGGCTAAATATGAAAAGTATAAGAAGAATTATACGCATGATTATTTCTAAAATAAGTGACTAAAGTGAGCTAGAGTGCACTAGAGTGACTAAAGTTAACCAAACTTTAGTTCACTTTAGCTCACTCCAAACTTTAGTTCACTATTTATGCACCTTTCGCACAAAATCATCCACCTCCGGCAC
>JAGLEK010000209.1 GCA_023145125.1 Bacteroidales bacterium
TTTAAGTATTCAACCCCGTCTGCCTGGTCTTCCACTTCGATGCTCCCCATATTCCTGAAGAGTGCCTGCTCAAAGTCGCGGCCGCGATTAGCCGAGCCCCTGTTGTCGAGCGTAAATACCACATAACCTTCCTGTGCCATGTAATAGAGGAAAAGAGATGCACCCCCCATCCATGAATTGGTCACCAGCTGGGCATGCGGGCCACCATAAACATACACAATAACAGGATATTTTTTCGCCGGGTCGAAGGCCGGAGGAGTGATCATCCGGCAATACAGGTCGGTGCCGTCATCAGCCTCGATGCTAAAGATCGACAGCTTACCAATATCATATTCTGAGAGAGGATCAACATTCTCCTGCAATACCTGTAATTGCTTACCCTTTGTGCTCATTACGGAGTATTCTCTGCTAATGGTTGTATCGCTGAATATGTCGATATAATACTTGCCATTTTTGTTCAGCCGGGCATAATGGGTACCATTTCCATCACTGATCTTCGTGATTTCCCCTGATTTCAGTTCCACTGAATATACATCTGAGTTCAGCGGGCTCTCTTTGGTGGCAGTGAAGTAAGCGTATTTATCTTTAGGCCCTATGCCAAGGAAGCTGCGGACAACCCATTCGCCGGAAGTAAGTTGCTTTATCAGCTCACCCTCTGTATTGTACAGGTAAAGGTGCCTGTAACCGTCGCGTTCGCTGATCCAAATAAATTGTTCTTTTTCAATGTTGAGGAAAGCCAGGTCGTCTTCAGGCTCAACATACTTTTCGCTTTTTTCCTCGAAGAGGGTCTTAACCAGATTTCCTGTACGGATGTCATACTTATTCATTTTCATATGGTCCTGGTCACGGTTGAGAACAGCGATGTAAACATATCTTTCGCCCGGGCCCCAGCTAACGCATGTCAGGTACTGCTCGGCAGGCTCACCTGTTTTAATAAACCTGGTTTTGCCGGAGCCAACATCATAGATACCAAGTGTCACCTCATGGCTGGCCATTCCCGCCATGGGGTATTTTATGTTATTGAGTTCAGCGATCCTTGCATCCACATCAACCAGAGGGTAACTGCTGACCATGCTTTCATCTTTACGATAATAGGCAAGGTAATTCCCCCGCGGCGACCAGAATGTGCCTCCGCTGATACCAAATTCGTTGCGGTGAACTGTTTGTCCGTTGATGATCTCCGGCTTATCATCATGGGTGATTTGTATATGCCTGCCCTCAAAAGCAATGTAAAGATTGTTTTCAATGGTATAGGCCATGGCGTACGTGTTCTCATCCAGATCGGTATTTGCTGCTTCCTCCGGATAATCATTTAATTCACGAATTTGTTTTGAGCTGATGTTATAAAAATAGACCTTATTACCGGCAGTAAAATAAGCTGATTTATCATCCAGCCATCTGAATGAAGGCAGCCTTCTGAGTGTATCCTCCTCCAGTTTTCTCAGGCTGCTGTTTATGTCATCCAGGCCAAAAAGCCTGAAGGGTTTTGCCGTGCTCGCTTTTGATGCCATCACCTCATTATCTTCATTAAATGAAAACAATGCAGTGCTTCCCATCCATTTAAGCCCGCTTGTGGATTTGGGCATGATGCCACGGTTCATATAGGAAGCATCTTCAATAGTCAGCTTCTTATCCTGGGAGAAAATTGCAGATGGTAAAAGAAAGGCGATGATGAGTAGAAGAAGGGTGGTTTTCATGTTGAATTGGGGTTAAAATGAAGGTGCAAGATAGTAAAAAGTTTCTGGCTGCTGGTTACTGGTCGCTGGTTTGGCTTATGAGCGAGTGGCACCACCTTTCGCCCCATAAGCCGAGCGATAACAATCCCTTCCTGTTGACGTGTTTTTCGATGATTATTTTCCATCCCAGGAATTGAACTTGTGCATTTATTTCACTATATTTGAAAAAAAGCCAATGAGAACAATAACAATTTTACTGCTATTAGTTATAGCTTATCAATTGCATGCGCAAAATTCAGTTGTTTATTTAGATGGATCCAATGATCATATCTATTCGGATTTTAATGCTGCAAACGATGCAAGAACCATTGAATTTTGGTTTAAGCCAGAAATTGATTATGATTCAATATTGAATCATTTTGCAACTTTAATCAGTCGTGACCCCGGTTATGGGGTGTCCAACAATGATGTATTTACAATTGCTATTCAACATAGTGGGATACAACCCGGAGGTGGTTACCTTAATTTTACATATTCTGTCACAGATTATGAGTATTATACTGTCTTATCGGATAATAATTATTGGGAGGCTGACAAATGGTATCATGTTGCTGCAATAATACATCCTGAATTAGGAATGATGCTTTTTATCGATGGAAAGAAGCAAGAAATGGTAACTCAATATTTTAATGCCACTGGTATATGTGACCTGGCCTTATGTATTGGGCATTGGGGATATCCACCAACAACAACTGATCGGTTTTTTAATGGTTCTGTCGACGATGTTAGAATATCGAGCATTGCCAGATATGCTGAGGATTTTTCACCACCCTGTCCTGATCTTCAAACCGATGAGTATACGAAAGCACTGTGGAACTTTAATGATAGTACCGGCAATATTTTGGCTGATAGCAGCGGTCATGAACATTATGCATTTATGGTTGGCGGAATGTTGTATGAAGATGACCCTTGCGGTACTACTGATACTGAACCAGACAATTCCACTATTGCTGAAAGTAAAATCCTTGTATATCCTGTTCCTGCAAATGATATGCTGCATATAGTCACAGATAATGATCGGATTAGCTATGTTTCTCTGTTAAACATTGATGGGAATGTGATCTATGAACGAGAGCTTGAAAAGTACGACAAGGAAATAAACATAGATGTCAGCAACTTGCCATCCGGGAGCTATTTGGTCACAGTGAATACTGATGAAGGAATAGAAACAAAAAAGGTTATTATTCAGCACTAATCATTTTTTGGCATGCATCAGTTATTGCGCAAAATCAAAATCCTGATTTTTTCTTCCGGGGAATACTTCTTTTTGGTCCTTCTTTTGATCTCGCGAACTTTTGATTCGACACCTTAATGGGCCTGAATAGAAATAAATTTGCGTAAAGCATCAATATCTATCTTTGTTTGGCGCTTTTTAAGAAATGATTTAAAATCAGCCTCTGTCCCAACCAGCAGCCAGCAACCAGTAACCAGAAACCAGCAACCAGCAACCAGCAACAATTCATTAAGTGATTTTCCTTTCCTATTTATCCACCATGAATTTGTAATCTGACAAATACTGGCTTTGGCGGTCGTTGACATATACATAGAAAGGAAAGTTCACGGGTTTAGGCAATAGGACAGTAGTATAATTCCACCATCCGTTGGCATCCGGCAATTGTGATGCCTGGTAATCGAGATCGATCTCCATGATCTTTTCCTTATCATCTTCTCCGCGGACCACAATAAAGAACCGTCTAAAATTCGCCCGGCTTTCTGTTAACCTTGTGATGAACAGCTGAACAACACCTCCGGCTGCTTCATGCTTGTATCTTTCAGTTAGTTCAGCCTTCTTTTCTTTCGAGATATCCATTGTGTCTATCCCGGCCAGAAGCTGTTGCTGATCAAGGTATGCCATGCTGGTGATGGATCCAAGGTTTGAATG
>JAGLEK010000021.1 GCA_023145125.1 Bacteroidales bacterium
AAGGGGCCGGGAGAGATCTTTTGCCCCCAATTCTTCCCTGATGTCTTTTGCATATACGATCATTTCAGGGAAGAACTCTTTAAAGTCCTCATGAAAGGCAGAATAATGTTTCCTGAGGCTTTCAACCGCACCCTCCATCCCTGAATTATATTTTCTGCTTCTGCGCGACATACCATTGAACACCCACTGAAGGTCTTTAAAGCGTGAGTAGCCAACAAGCCAGTTATGTATCACCATATAGGGAAGGATACGCTTTGACCTCGCCGGCAAAAGAGTGTAATTTCTAAGCATCAGGTCATAAACGTGTAATGCAAATTCAGAAAGTTCATTGTCTGAATATATGTCCCAGTCCAGGGCCAGGAAATGATCATAGTATATGTCGACGACCACTCCCGAGAACTTACCATATTCCTCCTGGATCCGATGTTTGCTCCTGATAAAAACAGGATGATGATCAGTAAAGGAATCAATCCTCCTGTGGAGTGAAATACCCTCCCGGACCCCATTATTAAACTGCTCTAAACGGTTTCCCTTAACGGCATCAGCGATAAAATTACCTATAAGTATTTCATCATCATCCCCCGATAGGAATGCGTGTGCAAGAAAATTCATAGACTTGAGTTGACTCAAAATTAATTATAATAAGTATAAATTAAGCGTTGAAGTTATTAACACCATGTTAATACATGAGATTTTTTTAGCTTTGTATCATACCAAATCACCTAATAAACAAGTATATTTACCTATATGAGCAAATTACCATTACTAGGGGATGAAGCGATTGCACAGGCTGCAATAGATGCAGGTTTATCAGGATTATATGCATATCCCGGCACACCCTCCACTGAGATCACAGAATATGTTCTTCGGTCGAAAGAAGTAAAAGAAGGCAAGATCACTGCCAGCTGGACATCCAATGAGAAAACAGCCATGGAAGCAGCCATGGGAGTTTCTTATATTGGAAAAAGGGCGATGACATGCATGAAACATGTCGGATTAAATGTAGCCGCCGATGCTTTCATCAACTCCGCAATCACAGGTGCAAACGGTGGTTTACTGGTAGTTTCTGCCGATGACCCCTCTATGCATTCTTCTCAGAATGAGCAAGATTCGAGGTTCTTTGGAAATTTCGCTTTGATACCGATGCTTGAACCATCAAACCAGCAAGAAGCTTACGACATGGTGCATTACGCCTACGAGCTTTCTGAGAAATATGAAATCCCTGTGCTGATGCGCATCACCACACGCCTGGCACATTCACGCGCCGGCGTTGTGCGTAGTGAAACACGTGAGCAGAATAAACTGAGACTGCCCAAAACATCGAATCAGTTCATCCTGCTTCCCGGCAATGCACGTCGCAGGTATAAGATGCTCCTGGGAACCCAGGATGCTTTTATCAAGGAATCGGAAGAATCAGCTTTCAATAAATATTTTGACAACGAAGACAAAAAACTAGGTATTATTGCCTGTGGGATCGCTTACAATTATCTTGTTGAAAACTTCCCGGAACAAAAAGTTCCGCATCCTGTATTGAAGATCGGGCAATATCCACTACCCAGGAAACTTATTGAGAAGATGTATCAGGAATGTGATGAAGTACTGGTCCTGGAAGAAGGCTACCCGCTTGTAGAAGAATCTATAAGAGGATATATGAACAATGGCAAAACCATTCGTGGCCGCCTTGACGGCACCTTACCGAGGGATGGAGAACTGAATCCCGGCATTGTTGCAAAAGCATTCGGCATATCCGTCTTTGAAGGAAGGGAACCTTCCGGCAATGTTGTAGGCAGGCCTCCTTCCCTTTGCAAGGGTTGTCCGCATATCTATTCTTATAATGCCCTGACTGAAGCACTTGAAAAATACGCCAAAGGAAGGGTGTTCTCCGACATCGGATGCTACACACTGGGTGCCCTGGAGCCCTTCACAGCCATTGACACATGTGTCGACATGGGTGCATCGATCACCATGGCTAAGGGAGCTGCCGATAATGGCTTAGTCCCGGCCGTTGCAGTTATCGGTGATTCTACATTCACACACTCAGGCATGACAGGGCTTCTCGATGCTATAATAAGCAAAAGTCCTGTTACGGTGATGATCCTCGACAATGGAACTACCGCCATGACAGGTGGACAGAACTCCAATGCCCACGGGAAGATAGAAGATATCTGCGCCGGGCTGGGAGTAGAAAAAGAGCATATTCATGTATTGAACCCGATACAGAAACACCATGATGAAAACATGGCCCTGATCAAAGAAGAATTAGCATATGACGGCGTCTCCGTGATCATTCCGCGCAGGGAATGCATACAGACCCTTGCCGCCAAAATAAGGGCCAAAAAGTATAAAGTTAAATCGGCAACTTAATAAAGCTATGAAGAAGGATATCATTTTAGCAGGTGTTGGCGGACAGGGCATACTGTCGATTGCTGCCATTATCGGAACCGCAGCTATGAGCGAAGACCTTTATCTCAAACAGGCTGAAGTACATGGTATGAGCCAGCGGGGCGGGGATGTTCATTCAAACCTGCGCCTGTCTGACAAACCCGTTGCATCAGACCTCATACCCAAAGGACAGGCAGACATGATCATCTCTGTTGAACCAATGGAAAGTTTACGCTATATTTCCATGCTTGCCAAAGATGGCTGGCTGATCACCAACAGCACACCCCATGTGAACATAACAAATTACCCGGAACTTGACGACATCCTTAAGGAGATCAGGACAATGCCGCAACATATCATTATTGATGCCGATGAAATTGCAAAAGACCTGGGAAACAAAAGAGCAGCTAACATGGTGATCCTCGGAGCAGCACTGCCTTTTATCGGTATGGAAACAAAAATCTTCCATGATGCCGTCAGGACGATCTTCGGCCGAAAAGGTGAAGAAATAGTGAAGCTTAATATTGATGCTTTGAAGGCAGGATACGATTATGCAGTCAGTGCTGTTGGCACTGACTGAGTGCCGAGTGCCGAGTGCCGAGTGATGAATTGATATCGGATATCCGATATTCGATATTCGATATCCGATACTCG
>JAGLEK010000210.1 GCA_023145125.1 Bacteroidales bacterium
GACATTTGTGCCAGGCTGATCGATAGGGAGAATATCGATGTCCTGATCATACAGGATTACAATAAAGGAATACTTACTCCTGTTGTCATCACCGAGTTGATCGCGAAAGCCCGGGAGAAAGATATTCCTGTTGTGGTTGACCCCAAGAAGAAAAATTTCGATCTCTACAGCAATGTAACGCTGTTCAAGCCAAACCTGAAAGAGCTGAAAGAAGGCTTGAAAATTGAATTCCATGAACCGGAAGAGGATATGCTGAATGATACCATCGACCTTTTACGGGATCAGATCAATGTTGACATTGCTATGATAACGCTTTCTGAGCATGGGATTTATATTTCGGCCGGGAATGAAGCCGGAACGGAAAGTCATCTGCTCCCTGCTCATGTCAGGAATATTGCCGATGTTTCCGGTGCAGGTGATACCGTTGTTAGTGTTGCATCCCTTTGCCTGGCAGTAAAGGCATCCTTGAAAACCATTGCCACTGCGTCGAACCTGGCAGGCGGAATTGTCTGTGAAAAAGTGGGTGTAGTACCCATCGACAGGAAACGTTTTGCTGAAGAACTCAATAAACTTGGGGAATAAATGAGAAATCAATATGTTTGCAAAAAATTCAGTTTACTGAAATATTACTGCAAAACACTCGTTAATTACAATATAAAATCAGGGACCCTTTGAAGTTGATACGTTACATAAGCATTCTTCTTTTTTCCATAATGATCTTATTGGCCGGTAATACTTATGCCCAGAAACGTGGGGTGATGAACCTGCCTGCCTATAACAATGCCCGCTATCATTTTGGCTTTATCCTGGCGCTGAACCGGATGCATTTTTCAGTGGAAATGAAAGAGGGTTTTCAGACTGTGGTCTATGATTCCCTTCAGTCGCCGGATGTTTTTGCCGACTCTTTGAGGCTGCTGTATGTGGATACTAAACCCACCATGGGATTTACTGTTGGTATCGTCGGGAACCTGAAAATGAGCAAATATTTTGATCTGCGTTTTGTTCCCTCTCTCGCATTTGGCGAACGATATCTTGATTACTATATGCTGACATATGACGATGGGGAGAGTTCTTTCGTGGAGATCAGGAAAAGTGTTACTTCTGCTCATATTGATTTCCCCCTTCATGTGCGCTATCGTTCTAAGCGCGTACATAATTTCGGAGCATATGTCCTGGCCGGTGCAAAATATGTGCTTGATCTGGCTGCCACCCGTACCCAGAAAACACAAGAGGATAATGAAACCCTCTTAAAGCTGAGAAAGAACGATGTTGCTGCTGAGCTGGGTGTAGGGATTGAATTCTACAATGCCTGGTTTAAGTTTGGGATAGAAGTGAAAATGTCATATGGCCTGTTCGACCTCCTCCAACGCGAAAACAATGTTTATACCGGCGGTTTAGAAAGCCTCCATTCGAAAGTCTGGCAACTTTCGTTCTCATTTGAATAATTCGGGTGCAGGATGCAGGGTGCAGGGAAATAAAAAAGCCGGAACAAAATGGCCCCGGCTCTCCCTGATTAAGTATTATTCCTAGTTGTTGAAGTCTTTAAGGCCGGCCATAAGCTTCTTGCGGGTGAAAAAGATCCTGCTTTTTACAGTTCCTATTGAAATTTCAAGTTGCTCTGCGATCTCCTTATACTTAAAGCCCTGTGTATGCATTTCAAAGGGGACCCTGTGGTCGTCGGAAAGCCTGGCTATCTCATTCAATATCTCCTTCTCAGAGATGGCTGATTCCGGGGTAATGGATGTGAAAGAACGTGCGCTGTTTATATGATAAAGATTATCGCTTGTATCGATGATAGTCTTTGCACGAACATTTCTACGATAATTATTAATGAAAATATTCTTCATAATGGTGAACAACCATGCCTTCAGATTGGTTGAATCAACAAACTTGTCCTTGAAAGTAAGCGCTTTTAAAAAAGTTTCCTGCAGCAGGTCCTGTGCATCATCATCGTTATTGGTGAGTTTCCTGGCAAAATACTCCAG
>JAGLEK010000211.1 GCA_023145125.1 Bacteroidales bacterium
AGTTTACCCGACAGGGACCAAGGGTATTTCCACATAGAAGGTGCTCCCCTTTCCAAGCTCTGACTCAAGGTATATACGCCCATTCATGAGGTTTACCAGTTCCTTGCAGATGGAGAGGCCCAGCCCGGAACCACTATGCTGGCGGGTGGTGCTGTCATCTACCTGCCTGAAGCGTTCGAAGATCAGGTCAAAATTGCTCCTTTCAATGCCAATACCGGTATCCTTAACATAAAACATTATTGATTTCTTGTCGACGATCTCATAACCAAATTCGATGCTTCCCTCTTTGGTAAACATTAGGGCATTGTTAAGAAGGTTAAAGACCACCTGCGAAAGCCTTTTAGCATCGCCCATACAACTATGTTGGCCCGCCTCCGGCGACAGCTTACAGATCAGTTCAATTTTTTCCTTGTTGCTTTCAGCTTTTTCCTTATTGAAATACTGAAGCAAATCATTAAATATTTGATGAAGGTTACAGCTCCTGATGTCAAGCTTTAGTTGTTTGGTTTCGATAGATGAGATATCGATAATATCATTTAGCACTTTGAGAAGTTGCCTGCTGGAAGAGGCGATGTAAGATAAATAGAGTTGATGTTGGTCAGGGGTTGTGGATCCTTTTTGTAAAAGGTCAGTGAAGCCCATGATCCCATTCATGGGTGTCCTCAGCTCATGCGAGATATTCACAAGGAAAGTGCTTTTGAGCCGGTCAGATTCTTCAGCTTTTTCCTTTGCAACTAATAATTCCTGGCGGTTTTTCAAGATCTCCTTATGCTGTATCAGCAACTGCTTCCAGGCTTTCATCCTCAAACGGTATTGCCTTGCCAGCAATAGTGCAAATATTACTATAGTAAGGATCAGGAACCCAAGGGCTATCAGGATCATCCGTTGCCGTTTGATCTTGGCTCTTTGCTCGTTCATCCTTACCTGCTGTAATTCCATCTCCTGGTCCTTTTGCTGGATCTCATACGCATTGGTTAACAAGGCGAGCTGCGTTGATGTTTCAATACTGAATATCGAATCCTGCAGATCATGAAATTGTGAAAAATAGGTAAGTGCCTCCCTGTAATTCCCTTGTTCAATATATACTTTATGCATGCTTTCATATGCATTCATAATTGGCTTGTTGAGCTTCCTTGGCACAACGATCTCGAGGCCCCGGGTATAATAATCCAGCGCTGCTGAAAACTCTTTTTTCGCTTTGTATAGGTCACCGATGAGGATATATGTTTCTGCCTGGCCGATGATAGAGCAATCAAGTTTATATTCTTCCATGGTCTTGAAGTAATAATCTGCAGCTTTTTCAAGATCTTCTATTTCAAGGTAGTACCCTCCAATATTACTGCTTGCGACAGCTATCATATAATGATTCTCTATGAGAGCAGCAAGCTCAAGCGCACGAAAATAATATCTTAAGGCTCTTTCTTTATCTCCCATCTCGTCAAATAAGATGGCAATATTGTTTAGTGTCTTAGATTGTCCTTCGATATCACCTAGCAGACTGTCAACCTCTAAACTTCTCCGGTAATATTCAAGTGATATGCCTTTCTCCCCCCAGTCAGAATATATGACGCCAATATTATTCAGGGATCTTGAGATCCCGGTCGAATCTTCGATTTCACCACAAATATTCAGGGAGCTGAGATAAAGGTTAAGAGCACGTTGGTAATTTCCCCATACAAGTAAAATGTTGCCCAGGCTGGTTTGCATACTTGCCAGCTTTGCTTTGTCACCTGATGCTTCCGCCAGTCGTATGGCCCTGTTATAGAAGATCACTGCTGAATCATACACCTCGGCATCATCATAAGAGCGGGCCAGCTTATGGGCGATAAAAAGCATGGTGGCACTGTCGTCTGTCGCTATAGCTGTATCCATTACGGCCAACAGGGAATCCGGTCTGTACTGTTCCCGGTCATCCGCAATAAGCGTGCCCTGGAAAAGGAGAAAGACAGTCAGTAAGCTGAAAAATCGCATAAGGTTTCTCAAGACGAATAAATTAAGTCGTTGAAAATGAACAGATCGGGTTAGCGACGGATTTAAGGTCGTACCTGGTGCGGATGAAGGGACTCGAACCCCCACGCCTCTCGGCACCAGATCCTAAGTCTGGCGTGACTACCAATTCCACCACATCCGCTGTTGTGATGCAAAGGTATATATTTTTAGTAGTATGGCAAGTGCGATTGGTGGCAATAATACGTCTTTAAAAAAGTTATTTAATTAATGAGGCAACAAACTCTCAGGAAAATCATCTTTAGCCTATAGGATGTAGTGTTACTGTTAATCAAAACTAATATCTCTTAACACTTTGCGTAGGAAACTTTTTCTGTTATTGATCGCATGCACCTTGCAAATTATTGCAGTAGGGCAGGAGATGTGGGGCGTTGTGAACGGGAATTATTCCGGTATCAACAGCACCCTTATCAATCCTGCAAATATGTTGCATACTAAATTATACATGGATGTCAATGTTGTCACAGCAGATCTGTTCTTTGAGAATAATGCTTTTTATATCCACAAGGGCGACTTCAAACCTGTTTCATTCCTCCGGTCGGACGATAATCTTCCTGAATACGGTAAGGATTCGCTTCCTTTTGATTATTACAGGAATAATCAACGCAAAGACTTGCATTTCAGTGCTTTGGTGCTGGGTCCCTCATTTTCTGTTTCGAGAAGGGATGATGCTTTTGGTTTCAGAACCGGTTTCAGAACGGTATTATCAGCCCGGGACGTACCACATGAGCTCATCCCCTTAAGCTATGAAGGCCTGAATTACGAACCACTTCATAACATCAATTACAACAATGATGTGATGCTGATCACAGGCATGTCCTGGACGGAAATCGGATTCAGCTACGCACGTACAATATACCGGCGGGGCCCTGATCATTTAACGGCAGGCATCACAGCCAAATTTCTGCTTGGGATGGCAGGGGCTTATCTCGATATTGAAAACATGGATTATATTGTAAATAATGATAGTACTCTGAATATCCGCAACATCAGGGGAGAACTTGGATTTTCATCCTCCACTGCTGATGCCCCGTTGTTCAGTGGAAAGGGTTTTGCCTTCGACCTGGGGCTTGTATTTGAAAAGATGAGCCGGGGATATTCCAGCTATCGCTCCGGGAAACTCTGCAAGCAGCCATATGAGGATTATCATTACCGGATCGGAGTTTCCTTGCTCGACCTGGGTTTGATGAATTTTAAATCAGATGCACAAAGGCATGTGTATGATGATGTCGGTGTTTTCTGGGAAAATGTCGATACGGTTAATTTCAGGAATATAGATCAGTTTACACAAATGCTCAGCAATGAGTTTTATGGAGATACTGATGCTTCCCTTGCTTCAGACCGGATAAAGATGATCCTGCCTGCGGCCCTCAGTGTGCAATTGGATTATCATTTCAGAAAACAATGGTATTTGAATGCTACCTTCATGCAACCCATTATGGCAGGAAAAGCCTATATATACCGGCCGGCGCAGATCGCTGTTACGCCCCGTTATGAAACGCAATACCTGGAGTTCAGCATGCCGGTTTCATTGTATAACTACCGCTACCCCCGCATGGGCTTGTCGGCACGCTTCTGGTTCTTTACGATAGGAACCGATAAACTACTTGGCTTCTTCAACCTGACTGATTTTACCGGTATGGATATTTATATGTCCCTGAAATTCAATTTCCTGAAAGGACGATGCCGCCCTTCAGGCTCGCAATGCGATTACCGGCGCGACTGGCGCAAATAAGTGACCTGATATTTTAGCCATGATAGCCGGTGTAACATTATACAGGGGCGACTGCAGGCTCATATTATTTTGAGATCCCGGCTATTTTCTCAAGCATGTCTGTCGTAAGCGACTTGGGCCTTTCCAGCGGATACATTAAAGCACGGTCCCAGATGATATTGGCACAGATCCCAATGGATCTTCCAATACCGAAGAGCACGGTATAGAAGTCGTACTCCCTCACTCCATAGTGCCATTGAATCGCACCTGACTGGGCATCTACATTGGGCCAGGGGTTCTTGGCCTTTCCATGTTCCATCAGGATGGGGGGCACAACTTTGTAAAGAATATCTACATATTTAAAGAGGGGATCTTCCTGCAGATGCTTCAAGCTGAATTCCCTTTGAAGTGTGTAGCGCGGGTCAGTTTTTCTCAATACGGCATGGCCATACCCCGGGATCACAAATCCTGCATTCAGGGTATCCCAAACGTACTGCTTGATTTCATCTTCAGTGGGTTCGGCACCGCCCATCTTGTCCATCAGGTCCTGGAGCCAGCGCAGTACCTCCTGGTTTGCCAGGCCATGCAGCGGTCCTGCCAGGCCATTGATCATGGCTGATGTTGCCAGGTAAATATCGGAAAGTGAACTGGCTACAAGGTGCCCCGTATGTGCACTGACATTTCCGCTTTCGTGGTCGCTATGCAGGAT
>JAGLEK010000212.1 GCA_023145125.1 Bacteroidales bacterium
ATGGAGATCGATCAGGCATTTATTGCTGCGATCCTTACCATTATAGGTTACTCCATTAACGATACTGTGATCATTTTCGACAGGATCAGGGAGTTTTCCGGACTTTACCCGAAAAAGGATATGCGTGAAAACATGAATGCAGCACTAAACAGTACCCTGGCACGTACACTTAACACTTCAGGGACAACCATCATGGTACTTCTTGCTATCTTCCTTTTCGGCGGTGAAGTGATCCGCGGCTTTGCCTTTGCATTGCTGATGGGTATCCTGATCGGTACGTACTCCTCTCTCTTCACAGCCAGCCCGATCGCTTACGATCTGCTGGGAGGTGACAGAAAGCTGAAAGGTGTGCCTACAAAAATGATCAAACAGGTCCAGAAGAAAAAGAAAAAGTAACACATATTGTTTATTACTTAAAAGTCCTGAGCCTCTCGGGACTTTTTTTTTATTATTTTTGCTCTGATGATCACCGCAATTAACAGTATGGTACCCGCATTATTATTTCTCGACATCAGTTTCGGGGAGATATTTATTATTGTGGCTGTGATATTTATCATCTTCGGGCCGCAAAAGATACCTGAGATCGCGAGAAAGGTGGGCAAAGGCATGCGGGAGATAAAGAAGGCATCGAGTGAGATCAAGAGAGAGATCCACCGGGAAACGAATAATTATAAAACCGATCTGGATCTCGAAAGGATTGTAAATGAAAGTGATTTACCCGGTGACGAAAAGCAACCGGCAAAGCCGGAGAAAGGAAATAAAGAAATAGATAAGGAAGTTTGAATAAAATTGCCTTTTTATCGTTAGCATATAAGTTATATCAAATAAGATCAGTGTTCTATGCACCTTATTAAGAAACTCACGATTCTCATCTTAGTCAGCCTGGTAGTTTCTGCCACTGCCTTTGGCCAGCGCAAAAACTACGCCAGATCCGGCGACGAAGCTTTTGAAGACCACAAATATGTTCTGGCCATTGAACGATATAAAAAAGCCCAGGGCAAGATAAAAAACAATAAGGCAGAAAAAGACCGGGTAGCGTACCATCTGGCGGAATGTTACCGGCTTACAGGAAACCCCAGGGCCGCAAAAGCACAATACAAAAGACTCCACAAAACCGGTTATTCTAAAAAGGAGCCCATCATTATGCTTCATTATGCAAATATTATGAAGACAGGAGGCTTTTACGAAGAAGCACTTGAATTTTATAATCTTTATGCAGAAGAGGTGCCGGATGATCCCCGGGGCCTTGCAGGGGCGGAGTCTGTCGCGATGATAGAAGAATGGCTGGAGTTTCCAAGCAAATACGAAGTAGAATACATTAAGAAGATCAACAGCAGGCAATCCGATTTCTGCCCGACCTATGCCAGTGATAATTTCAATGAGCTGATCTTTACCTCCACACGCGAGGGGGCCACGGGGAAGAAGACCGACGAATGGACGGATATGAATTTCAGTGATCTGTTCACCACACGCATCGACAGGAAAGATGAATGGGGTGAGCCGGTCCTTCTCGATAACTCAGAAGAAGGTATCAACACGGAAGCCAATGAGGGGGGCGCTGTGATGAACAGCAGATATAATGTCATTTACTTTACCCGCTGTCCGAATGAAGAAAAAAAGATCAATGGCTGTCAGATTTATACCTCACAACGAACGGGAAGAATGTGGAGCAAGCCGGAGATGGTCAAACTGAGTAACGATTCATCGGATGCATTCGGGCATCCGGCCATCAGCGAAAATGAACTGATCATCTATTTCACCTCCAACCGTGAAGGCGGATTCGGCGGAAACGATATCTGGGTCGCCTTCCGTGATACCAAAGAAGATGAATTCAGCAGGCCCTTTAATCTTGGCCCGGTGATCAATACACCCGGTGATGAAATGTTCCCATACCTGCGTTCAGATACTGTTTTATATTTTTCATCTGACGGCCACCCCGGCATGGGCGGCCTCGATATTTTCATTACCACCATCGATGAAGAAGGCAGCTGGAGCCCACCGGAGAATGTTAAGCCTGCAATGAATTCTGAATTCAATGATTTCGGGATCGTCTTTCATCCTGATGAGGAAAAAGGGTTCTTCAGCAGCGACAGGCGGGGCCGAAAAGGCATGGAAGATGTCTTTTATTTTATCGTGCCACCACTGGAATTCACAATTACCGGCGTTGTCACAGATGACAGGACATTGCAATTCGTGATGGATGCTAACGTCAGCCTCGTAGGCTCCAATGGTACATCCGTAGCAACCAGAACAACGGAAGAAGGTGTTTATAATTTCGGAAAGACACAGGTGATGCCCAACACTACCTATGAGGTCGTTGCCAGCAAAACAGATTATTTTAACAGCTCGGCAACCGTCACTACCGTTGGCCATGAAAAGGGGAAGGACTTCACACAGGACCTCCTGCTTAAACCGATCCCGGAAGAGCCCATTGTGCTGCCTGAGATATTATATGACCTGGCCAAATGGGATTTGAAACCGCAATATGAAGATTCATTGCAAGGATTGATCCTGACCCTGGATGAAAACCCGAGGCTGGTCGTTGAGCTGGCTTCTCATACAGATGCCCGTGACTCTCACGAACGCAACGATATACTTTCACAGAAAAGGGCACAGTCAGTGGTTGACTATCTGATTCTCAGAGGTATCGATGCGGATCGGCTCGTTGCCAAAGGCTATGGAGAGAGAGATCCACGCAAGATGGTGAAAGATGTTACATTAGATGGTTTTACCTTCAATGAAGGGGACGTATTAAATGAAGAATATATCGCAGCTTTAGGATCATTTGAAGCACAGGAAGCAGCTCATCAGCTGAACAGAAGGACGGATTTCAGTGTCCTCAGAAAAGACTACGTGCCTAAAACAGTGATCAGCGAAGACCCCGTAGAGGTCAGCATCCTGGTAAACCCGGATGATGATGTTGTCAGCTTCAGGACGCAGGACAGGACAGGCCTGTATATTGTGCCGATGATCATGAACGGGTATAATGAAGAATTCATCTATGAAGACAGGGCCCCCGCCCAGGTGTCCCTGGAGAAAGCATTGCAGCTTCTCGATAAAGGGATCATAGGTAAAGAGAATTTTGACGGCGATCCAAATCAGATCCTGGCCAATAACTCCATCCGTAATAACAGCGTATTCATTATTTCTGAATTGAGGATAGGATCCAAGACCATCACCGATGTCAGGTTCACAGTCCTGCATCGCCAGACAAATCCTATCACTCTTGGCAGACAGGTGTTGCAACGGATCGGCCAGTTCAGGATCGACGAGAATGCTAAACAGATCACCTTCAAATACAAAGAAGACTAAAAGCAGTGGCTAATAAGGGGCAACGATATGATAAGCGTGGCGTATCAGCATCAAAGGAGGATGTTCACAACGCTATCAAATCCATAGACAAGGGTCTGTTCCCAAAAGCTTTTTGCAAAGTAATTCCTGATATTCTCCAGGGAAGTGAGGAGCATTGCAATATCATGCACGCCGACGGTGCAGGCACCAAGAGTTCGCTCGCATACCTTTACTGGAAGGAAACAGGCGACCTGTCTGTTTGGAAAGGCATCGCACAGGACGCCATTGTAATGAACCTGGATGATCTTTTGTGTGTCGGTGTTACAGATAATATTCTCCTGTCTTCCACAATTGGCAGAAATAAAAACCTGATCCCGGGAGAGGTGATCGCTGCCATCATAAACGGTACGGAGGAGTTCCTTGCTGAACTGCGCGGGCATGGTATTGGCATCCGGTCGACAGGGGGGGAAACCGCAGATGTTGGTGATCTCGTAAGAACCATAATCGTGGATTCTACCGTTACAGCACGCCTCAGGCGCGACCAGGTAATCTCGAATAAAAATATCCGTGCCGGTGATGTGATCGTCGGGCTTTCCTCATCCGGACAGGCAAGCTATGAGAGCGAATACAATGGCGGAATGGGATCCAATGGCCTTACCAGCGCCAGGCATGATGTGTTCAGGAAAGAATATGCGGAGAGATATCCGGAAAGTTATGATCCGATAATCCCCGATGAGCTGGTTTATTCCGGCACAAAGTCGCTGACCGATCCAACTGAAATCCCCGGTGTTGATGCCGGAAAGATGGTGCTCTCCCCCACCCGTACTTATGCACCGGTCATCAGTGAAATCCTGAAATCATACCGGCAAGAGATTCATGGCATGATCCATTGCAGCGGCGGGGCACAAACCAAGGTGCTGCACTTTATTGACAGGCTGCATGTGGTGAAGGACAAACTTTTCCCCGTCCCTCCCCTGTTCATGATGATCCGGGAAGAATCCGGCACCGGCTGGAAGGAAATGTACCAGGTGTTCAACATGGGCCATCGCTTCGAGTTGTATGTACCGGAAAGCATTGCTGCAGATATCATTTCCATTTCCCGTTCGTTCGAGATTGATGCTCAGGTGGTAGGACATGTTGAGGATAGCGAAGCTGCAAAGCTGACCATCAGCAGTGAACACGGTACTTATTTCTATTAAGCTTAATAGAAGATAGATAGCTTAGGGTTGCCAACCTTATTAGGGTTGGCAACCCTTTAGCAATTAATCATACCTTTGCAAACAGAAAAACAGAAGAAATGATCGACAAACTTGAAGGCATATATAAACGGTGGCTGAACATCGGCGAGCAGATGAACGAGCCGTCAGTAATGTCTGACATGAAGAGGTTCATCAAGCTTAATAAGGACTACAAAAATCTGCAACCCATTGTAGATGCGTATAAGGAATATGCTAACGTACTTGCCAATATTGACTCCACAAAAGAAGTATTGAAAACCGAGAAAGATGATGAGTTCAGGGAAATGGCAAAGAAGGAACTTCATGAGCTGACTGAGAAGAGGGATGTCATAGAAGAAGATATCCGGTTTATGCTGATCCCCCAAGATCCGCAGGATGACAAGAATGCCATGATAGAGATCAGGGCAGGGGCCGGTGGCGATGAAGCCAGCATCTTTGCAGGAGACCTTTACAGGATGTATGTGAAATTTTGTGAGATAAAGAAGTGGAAGATTGAGGAAGTGAGCCTGACAGAAGGCACTGCCGGCGGCTTCAAGGAGATCATTTTTGAGATCAGCGGGGATAATGTCTACGGACAGATGAAGTACGAATCAGGTGTGCACAGGGTACAGCGTGTCCCAAAAACAGAAACCCAGGGGCGTGTACATACATCAGCAGCTTCTGTGGTCGTACTGCCTGAAGCAGATGAGTTCGACATTGAGCTGAAGCAGGAAGATATTCGTAAAGATACCTATTGCTCATCGGGGCCCGGCGGGCAATCAGTAAATACAACATATTCAGCCGTAAGGCTCACACATATCCCAACAAACACTGTTGTGACATGCCAGGATCAGAAGTCGCAATTAAAAAACTATGAGAAAGCCATGAAGGTATTGCGTACCAGGCTCTATGAGATTGAATACAAGAAGTACCTTGATGAGATCTCATCACAACGAAAAACCATGGTGAGCACCGGCGACAGGTCGGCCAAGATCCGCACCTACAACTGGCCACAGGGAAGGGTAACCGATCACAGGATCACCCTCACCCTTTACAATCTGCAGGAGATCATCAACGGTAATGTGCAGGAGCTGATCGACCAGCTCCAGCTTGCAGAAAATGCTGAACGACTAAAACAGGAACTAGACAAATAATACAAGCAATGACCCGTCAAGAGCTTATTACACTGATCAAAAGAAAGAGATCATTTCTTTGTATCGGCCTGGATACCGACCTTGATAAGATCCCCCAACACCTGTTGAAAGAAGAAGACCCGGTCTTTGCCTTTAACAAAGCCATTATTGATGCTACCCATGAGCTTGTTGCGGCTTATAAACCCAACATTGCTTTCTATGAAGCCTATGGAGCACAAGGTTGGCAAAGCCTGGAGAAGACCATCGCCTACCTGAAAGGGAAAGATGTTTTCACCATCGCGGATGCCAAGCGGGGGGATATCGGAAACACTTCGGGAAGGTATGCCAAAGCATTTCTCGAAGTGCTTGATTTCGATGGAATTACCGTGGCACCTTACATGGGAAAAGATTCAGTGGGGCCATTTCTTGGTATAGATGGCAAATGGGTTGTGCTGCTTGCACTCACCTCCAATAAAGGTTCCGATGACTTCCAGATGATCAAAACAGGCAATGGCAAACTTGTTTACGAGCGTGTACTTGAAAGATCGGCTGAATGGGGCACTCCGGATAATATGATGTACGTTGTTGGTGCCACCAGGGCAGAGATGTTATCCGGAATACGTAAGATCATTCCTGATCATTTCCTGCTCGTCCCCGGCGTTGGCGCACAGGGCGGGAGCCTCGAAGAAGTGGCTGCACATGGCCTCAATAAAGACTGCGGATTACTGGTAAACTCCTCAAGGGGAATTATCTATGCCGGTAACGGCCCTGACTTTGCCGATAAAGCAAAAGAGGAAGCACAGAAACTTCAAAAGCAAATGGAATCGGTACTCAGAGATGCCGGAATCTGTTAGATCCCCGTTTTATTCAATGATGATCTTCGTCCAGCCGTAGGGGTCGGGCTCTTCACCATATTGTATGGCCCGAAGCTTATTATAGAGTTTTGTTGTTACAGGGCCTGCCTCTCCATCTCCATAGGTAAACGTTTCTCCTGTTTCCCTGTCGAATATCTCACGTATCGGAGAAATAATGGCTGCCGTGCCACATGCCCCGGCCTCCTCAAACTCGCCAAGCTCTTCAACCAGAACATGCCGCTTCTCTACTTCCAGTCCCATATCCTCTGCCAGGGTCCTCAGGCTCATATTGGTTATAGAGGGAAGTATGGAATGTGAATCAGGCGTGATATACTTGTTGCCTTTGATACCAAAAAAGTTGGCCGGGCCTGCTTCATCGATATATTTTTTCTCTTTGGCTTCGAGGAAGATCACTGAGGCGAAACCCTCTTCCTTGGCCCGGGCGGCAGGTTTCAGGCTTGCGGCATAATTACCACCTACTTTGATATGGCCCGTACCCAGCGGAGCGCAACGGTCATAATCACGCACGATCTGCATTCTTACAGGCTGGAATCCTTCTTTAAAATATGGGCCTACCGGCCCGACGAAGACCATGAACATATATTCTTCGGCGGGCTTCACGCCAACCTGCGGGCCTGTTCCTAAAAGAAGCGGCCGCAGATAGAGGGCAGATCCTGTTCCATAGGGAGGAATAAACTTCTCATTCATTTTCACGACCTTCTCTATCATCTCATAGAATAACTCCGATGGAACCTCAGCCATCAAAATACCCTCCGCCGAACGCTGCATACGCTTCGCATTCTCTTCCCAGCGAAACACCCTTGCCTTACCATCCACGCCGCGAAAGACCTTCATGCCTTCAAAGGCTTCCTGCCCATAGTGAAGGCATGTTGCAGCCATATGTATATTGATGTATTCCGATGATGAGACCTCAACCTCACCCCATTCTCCGAAACGGTTGTAACACCTTACATTGTACTCGGTTTTAAAATAGCCGAAAGGGAGGCTTCCCCATTCTATATCTTGCATATCAAATTATTTTAAAAATGATAAAAATTGATTGTTGCTAAGATAAAAAATATATTCAAGAAATTGGGTCTGCGCCCTCTAAATTCTCTATAAATAATCGATAAATCCCACGCTTATATACCACCCTTTTATTCATCCCGTTGAAAAATAAATCGTCTCAGGGTGTGGACATTTTCCAAAAATCGGTATTAATAATTGAAGAAGCACCTCAAACCACTGACAGGTGCAACAAACTCATTACTCACTAATACTTACTAAACGATTAACTATGAAACGAACAGCAATCATCATCTTAATCTTTGTGGTGAATATGACATTCATCAGGCCAGTCACACTGCAGGCCCAGTGTACTAACTGCCGCGGGGCCATATCCAACCCGGAACGGGCATCCAGCGCCATTGGAATTATGACTAAAGCATCAGGCGTGGCAGCATTTGCTTCCGGCTATTATGCCATCGCCTCGGGTGAAAAAACAAGCAGCATCGGAAGTAATATACAGGCCGATGGAGATCATTCCATGGTACTGGGCAGCAATGCCAACAGCCTGGGAGAAAGATCAATGATCATAGGACACGGTTTTGGAGAATACCAAGAGGACCGCCTCTTCAATAATATTAACAACAGCCTCATGATTGGCTTTAACAGCATTTATCCAACCCTGTTTATTGGCAAATCACATTCAAAATATCGTACCGGGAGTATTGGAATTGGTAATGTTACCGATCCGGAGGCCAAATTGCATATCCGCAATGATCAGGGTGAAATCGTCGGTTTATTTATCGAACAACCAAATTTCAGGATAACAGAATTTTACCTCGGGACAAAGGATCATGGGCTCAGAAGCACCGATGACCACGGCCTGATCTTCCGTACACCAAAAAATTATGTGTTCGATGACGGCAAGGTAGGCATCAACACCTATTATCCACACTATGACCTTGATGTGCAGGGTAGCATTTTCTCAAAGAAATTGACACTCTTCGACGAAAATCTCTATCTGGAAAACATTGAAGGTTGGGTATTACGGGCCAATGCACAGGGGAATGCTTACTGGACAGATCCTGCAATGCTCAATGATAACGACTGGATAATTATTGGGAATAGCATCCATAGGATAGCAGGAACAGTTGGAATAGGCACCAGCGACACATATGGATACAAGCTTGCTGTGAATGGTGCCATTATCACGGAGGAGGTTACTGTAAAAGTCAGTGAAGACTGGCCCGACTATGTATTCAACAAGGACTATGCACTATTGCCCTTGCAACAATTGGAAAGCTATATTGAATCAAACAGGCATCTGCCCGGAATACCCTCTGCGGAAGATATCCGGGATGAAGGACTCAGGCTTGGAGAGATGGAACGGCTGCTTCTCAAGAAAATAGAAGAGCTCACCCTGTATATTATTCAACAGGACTATAAAATGGAAGAATTGGAAACCAGGCTGGACGTCTTTGTCCGCCCGCAGGAATTCAAATAGAATATTATGCATAATCATATGAATTTCCGGATGTTATAACCAAACCATACCCCCATGAAAAAAAGAACATTCATCATCTTCTGCTCAGTATTTTATATGGCATCTATGCTTGCTACAGCCCAAAACGATCACAAGAGCAATAAGTACTGCATCATAAAGTACGACCTGATCAGCCTGCTTGGCGACCAGGTAACCAACAGCATGGGTGTGAAGCTGGGATTTGAACTCGCTTTACAAGATGACAGAAGCCTGGGAGCTGATCTTATGTATATTTTCCCATGCAGCACATGCGGACAATCCTATACAACTGTAAAAACTGAAAAGACAAAAGGCTTCATGTTATCTGCTGAATACAGGTTTTATCTGTTTCGCGGGAAACATCCTCTTAGTGGATTTCATCTAGGGCCCCAGCTTGAATACCAGTTTACACGATCAGAGATGAATGAGACCTACGACAACGGCATCCTGAACACTTATCAGGTATACCGTAACCTGGGGGCAACTCATGCAATGGCCGGCTATCAGTTCCGGGTCACCGGTCCTTTATATTTCAATCCTGCACTGGGGGTTGGACTGCGATATATCAGCAGCAGGAATGAAAATAAAAAGGGTGATGATCCCGGCCAGCATGAGTTTCCTTATAACAAGGATTTCGAAACGGGAGCAAAATGGTTCCCATCCATTACTATCAATATTAAAATCGGACTTAAACTTTAATACACTATCATGAAACTTACACTACTAAAATCACTCATCATACTGACACTATCATTGCTGGTTCACGGAACACAAATAAATGCCCAGATCTGTGATGACTGGAAATCACAATCGACAGCCTATGTTGTCACGGGGTCAACACCTGCCGATCCCGGGTATTACATATGGGAAGGGAAAGCCAATATACACGGGGTACATCTTTGTGTGCTTAATGCAGATGTGATCCCGGTATATATCCAGCAAAACAATAATTACATAAATTTTACCAGCCGGTTCGGCCCTTCCACTGCCCTTCTGTATATGCTCAAACTGGAAGTAAATATCAATGAAAATGGCTTTGTTAACGTTTACAGCGGCTCAGCGAAGCAGGATATTGTCTGGTATGGATCTTCGGCGAACTTTCCCCTGCTGGGAGATTACAACCTTAAGGTAAGGGTAACCTTCTTCGACGGCACTATCCGATTCAGGGAATACAATATTAAAGTAATCCCCCAATCCCAAAACCTGTACAAGGACAATGCAGGGAACACCTTACGAAAGTGGCAGGGAAACGATCCTAATGGGCTCAATGCCATCGTATTTTCGGAAGGTTTTGATGCTTATAATACAAACCCGCAGGAAATGTATTACTATGCCGCTGCCGATCTGATCGAATGTTTCAGAAGCAATGGATATGATGTTTTTCTACTTGACAATTATTTTGGCACCCAGGATATCAGGAATAATGCAGCAGTATTTGCCTCTGCCGTTGAATACATTTCAAATATGTATGGGCAGGAGCTCATAGTAGCCGGGGGTGTAAGCATGGGAGGCATCATCTCACGCTATGCACTTGCAAAGGCTGAGCAGGACGGAAACCATTTGCCGGTGCATACTTTTATTGCCATTGACTCCCCTCACCAGGGAGCTATTATTTCCGAGCCACTGCAAAACTTTAAAAAATCCAATGAAGCAGGTGATGAATTTGCCAAGCACGCCCTGAGCAATGTGGCAGCCCGTCAATTGCTTATGTATAACGCCTATGACCAGGGAGGATCGGTGCATCAGGCCTTTTTCAATGAACTGAATACCATGAATGGGGATGGCTACCCTCACCTGACAAGAAATATTGGTGTTTCCTTTTCAACAAATCAGCCAAATCCAAATTCAGGAGCATGGTACAAGATCACTTATCATACAGGCCCCTTTAGCGGCACTGTGAAGACTTTTGACCTGACAGATGCTGAAATGCTCGCAGGCTCATGGCTGCCACAAGACCTTACTACCATGTCGCCAATAATAAAACAGGCAAGCTACTGGTGGCTGCAATTACTTGTACCGGGTATCACACCCCTCTATTATCCCACTATCGAGTTTGAGAGGTTCACCGACCCGACCTATATCCCCTATTACAGTGCTCTTGACATACGGAATGGAAATTCGTTGTTTGATGTGTGCATCGAGACCGAAAGCACTTCATGGCATGATGTACTGCCCGAAGATATCCTTGAAGATATTGTAAATGAGGTGATCCTTACCGATACTTATTTCCAGCATGTATTCGTGATGGGACAATGGTCTCTCAGAGGTAAAAAAGTAGCTGCCGGCAATTATGTGACATTACTTATGTCCCAGGGCGATGTAGTTGTATTACCAGGAGGTAACCTCGACATCCAGGCTTCTGAAATTGTAATGCTGAGGGATGGGTTTTCGGCACGCTATGGATCTGTGCTCACTGCAAAAGCAGATCCTGGCCTGTACTATGAGTGCAACAGTGAGTCCGTCACACCGGATATGTTAAAACCCGAAGACAAATCACAGGAGGTCATCATAAATAAAAAAATGATCGCTACGCTGGAGGCAACAATTTTTCCAAATCCCGCCAGTGATCGTATACATATACAATTATCACAAGCCCGAACGAGGGCCATTACCATTGAAGTTTTCAATGTATTTTCGGAACTGGTTCTATACAAGTATATCCCGGAAGGTGATCATCCTGAATTGAATATCAGCCAACTGAATAAGGGGCCATATATTGCCAGGATCTCTGATGGGGAACAATCCAAAACCTGCAAATTCATTAAGCTTTGAGCCGGCGCTAATAGATAAGGTACGAAAGTATCACAACGATTACCAGGGCAGGGACCATGTTGAGGATCTTCAAATGTTTGATCTCAAGGATGTTAATACCGAGGCCTATAAGCAGAATACCCCCTGTTGCACTAAGGTCACTGATTATCACATCTGTAAAATGATCACCCATGAAAGAAGAGAACAATGTGAGTCCCCCCTGGTATACCAATAAAGGAATGGCAGAGAACATCACTCCAATGCCAAGTGCCGATGCCAGGGCGATCGAAGAAACCCCATCCATGAGTGATTTCATAAGCAGGATGTCATAAGAACCTTCAACGCCCTCCTCGATAGCCCCCAGGATGGTCATGGCACCCATGCAGTAGAGTAAAAAGGCAGTGATCATGCCATCGGAGAACTTGTCATTCCCCATCCTGAGACGCTTTTTCAGTTTTTCACTCCAGCGGTTCATGTATTTATCCAGGTCGATCCATTCACCGATGACCGCACCGGCAACCAAACTGCCGATCACAAGGATGTAATGCTCTGTTTTCAGCGACAGGCTAATACCCAGAACCAGTGTAAAAAGCCCCATAACCTGAAAAATAATAATGATGATCTTTGTGGGAAGCTTGCGCTTGATCAGCAACCCGATCAGACTGCCAATAATGATAGCTGCTATATTGATGAGTGTTCCCATAGGCCGCAAATATACAAAACGCGTCAAAATGGCAGAAACAGGTGAATGGCACAGGCTTTGATTTCGCATATACAGACAATAAAATAACAAAATAGATATGCAAAAAGGACAGATTAACGTACAGACAGAAAACATTTTCCCGATTATAAAGAAGTTCCTGTATTCAGATCATGAGATCTTTCTCAGGGAGCTTGTTTCCAATGCGGTGGATGCCACCCAAAAGCTAAAAACCATTTCTTCAGCAGGTAAGTTCGCAGGAGAGCTGGGGGACCTCACCATACAGGTGGAAGTCGATAAAAAAGCCGGTACCCTCACAGTGAGGGATCATGGTATTGGCATGAATGCAGAAGAGATTGACAAATATATTAACCAGATCGCCTTTTCAAGCGCTGAAGAATTTGTAAAGAAATTTAAAACAAAAACTGAGGCTGAAAAAAATGCCATCATAGGTCATTTTGGGCTGGGTTTCTATTCAGCCTTTATGGTTGCAGATAAAGTTGTGCTTCGTACCAAAACCTATAAAAAAGGCGGGCAGACCAGGGCCATGCAATGGGAGTGCGATGGCAGCCCTGATTACACCATTACAGAAATAGAGAAAGAAGACCGTGGTACCGAGGTGATAATTTATGTTGATGATGATTCGAAGGAATTCCTTGAAGATCAACGTATCCTCGGACTGCTGAACAAATACAGCAAATTCCTGCCGGTACCCATTCAATTCGGAACAGAAAAAATATCAGAAACCATTGAAGGGGAAAAAGATGAAGAAGGCAACGACAAGACCATTGAAGTTGAAAAGCCAAGGATCATCAACAATACAGATCCCCTCTGGAAAAAGAAACCTGCCAAATGCACCGATGAGGAATATAAGAATTTCTATCGTGAGCTTTATCCGATGACCTTTGAAGAGCCCCTCTTCCAGATCCACCTGAACGTGGACTATCCCTTCAACCTCACAGGTATCCTGTATTTCCCGAAGGTGAAGAGAAATGTGGAGATCCAGAAAGACAAGATCCAGCTCTATAGCAACCAGGTATTCGTTACTGATTCGGTTGAGGGCATTGTGCCTGACTTTCTTACCCTCTTGCATGGGGTGATCGATTCACCGGACATCCCGCTGAACGTATCACGCTCCTATCTTCAAAGTGATGCCAGCGTAAAGAAGATATCAGGATATATCATGAAAAAGGTTTCCGGAAAGCTGGAAGAACTTTTCAAAAAGGACCGTGAAGGTTTTGAGAAGAAGTGGGACGACATCCGTGTGTTCATCTATTATGGTATGATCTCGGAAGAAAAATTCTTCGACAGGGCACAGAAATTTATGCTTTACAAGAATACCGAGGGCAAATACTTTACAAGGGAGGAATATGAGAAGCATATTAAAACACAACAGACAGATAAGGATAAAAACCTCATCATCCTTTATGCAAGCGACGTAGAAGATCAGCACAGCTATATTGAAGCAGCAAAGGAAAAAGGATATGACGTACTTGTTTTCGACGGTGTGCTCGACAGCCACTTTATCAACACAATGGAACAGAAAGAAAGTACAACACGATTTACACGTGTGGATTCTGATACCGTCGACAAACTGATAAACAAAGACGAGGAACTCCCGTCGAAGCTGGAAGATGCCCAAAAAGATGAGCTGAAGCCTGTCATTGAGAGGAACATCAACAAAGAACAGTTTATGGTGGCATTTGAAAACCTCAGCGAATCCGATGTGCCATTCATGATCACAAGGCCTGAATTCATGCGAAGGATGAAGGACATGTCGGCACTGGGTGGCGGTATGATGGGCATGGATAATCTGCCCGACCAGTATACTCTCGTTGTGAATGCCAACCATCCCCTGATGACCAAGATCCTTGATGAAAAGAAGGAAGGCATACAGGATAAGATCGTAAAACAGGCATATGACCTTGCACTGCTTTCTCAAAATATGCTGAAAGGCAAGGCGATGACAGAATTTGTAAAACGAAGCATTGACCTTATTGATTAATCCACTTAATAATTATCTTATGAAACCAAAAGCATTAATTGCAGTCATCATTATGGGCCTGATCCTTGTTATCGGGCTTATACTTCTCCTGTTTGGCATATCAGCCTATAATAAGATGGTGAGGCTGGATGAAGGGGTAATAGAAAAATGGTCGCAGGTAGAAAATGACTACCAAAGGCGCGCCGACCTTATCCCCAACCTCGTGAAAACCGTACGTTCATACGCCGAATACGAGCAGGAAACACTCACCGAAGTTGTAGAAGCACGTGCCAAGGCAACCTCAGTTACCGTCGACCCGTCGAACATGAATGCCGCAAGCATACAACAATTCCAGCAGGCACAGGAAGGCCTGACCAGTGCCCTGTCGAAATTACTTGTTGTTGTTGAAAAGTATCCTGACCTGAAGGCAAATCAAAACTACATGGACCTTCAGCGACAGTTGGAGGGGACCGAAAACCGTATCAGCAATGCCAGGCGGAAGTTCAACGAAGCCACAAGGGATTATAACACATACATCAGGAAATTTTTCCCACGTATGCTGGCTTCATGGTATGGCTTTGAAGCAAAAGTATATTTCGAGGCTAAAGAAGGGGCTGAAGAAGTGCCCGATGTAGGCGATTACCTGAACTAAAAAACACCAAGACAATGTCACAATCAGCAAAAGATTTCTTTTCCGGCGAACAGCGCGATGATATCAAGCAGGCCATCATGAATGCCGAGCTCGACACCTCCGGTGAGATCAGGGTGCACATCGACTCTAAATGCAAGGGAGAGGTGATGGACAGGGCTTTTGAAGTATTCAAAAAGCTCAAAATACACGATACAGGACTGCGTAACGGTGTACTTTTTTACCTCGCTGTAAAGAACAGGAAATTCGCCATTATCGGCGATAAAGGTATTAATGAGATTGTACCGGAAGATTTCTGGGAAGAGCTCAAATCAGATTTGCTGGATGCATTCAGAGAAGGAAACTTCACTGATGGGCTTATTGATGGGATCACCCGGACCGGAACACACCTCAAGCAGCACTTCCCATACCAGACTGACGACGTGAATGAACTTTCGGACGAAATATCCTTCGAGAATTAATAAGTAGAGCCATGAAGAATATCATCCGAAAAATCAAAAATGCTTTAGCTCTAAGCTTCATTTCCTTTTCATTTCTGTTAGCAGGGACCTCGTCTCTCCAGGGACAGGACCTCCCCGACAGGCCCACCCCTCCCCGCTTGCTTGTTGATTACACAGGAATTCTAAATGCTTCTGAGAGGACAGCGCTGGAGAACAAGCTGGTCAGCTTCAATGATACCACATCAAACCAGATCCTTGTGATCGTAACCAACGACCTATATGGGCACGACATCGAAACATTTGCCAGTGGCATAGGCGACAAATGGGGTGTTGGACAGGCAGATCTCGACAATGGGATCGTGCTCGTTGTAAAACCTAAAGTTGGCAACAACCTCGGGCTTGCGTTCATCTCAGTGGGTTATGGGCTAACAGGTGCCATTCCTGATATTACAGCGGGGCATATAGTGGATTATGAGATGCTCCCGCATTTCAAGAACAACGATTACTATGGCGGATTGGATGCCGCAACGACAGTTTTGATGGAGCTTGCCGCCGGTGAATACACCTCCGATGAATATGCTAAAGCCAAAGGAGGAGGATTTTGGGGGTTTGTTCCCATCCTGTTTTTCATTATCATTTTCGTACTTATCAGCAGGCTTTCACGCCGTTCACGCACCATTGGCAGCAGGCCAATGTCACCATGGACCGCCTTTTGGCTCGGTGGCATGATGGGCAGTGGCGGAGGCAGC
>JAGLEK010000213.1 GCA_023145125.1 Bacteroidales bacterium
CCATCAGCCATCTTGATATCAAGTAATACAAGATCGGGGTGATGGTTCTTAAGTACTTTCACTCCTTCTTTAACACTGCCGGCGGTAGCAATAACCTTCACATCCGTACAATAGGTTTCAAGCATGTTAAGGATGGTTTCGCGGGCTTTTACCTCATCATCGATTACAATTGTCTTTATCATTTGAATCTTCTCTTTGGTATCGTTTATTAATCAGGCTTGCAGTAAAAATACAAAAACTTAGCAAATTTTCATAGTGGAAATATGCTTTCGTGTGTGTTTTCATCGCATGCTCAAATTGTGCAGACAATAAGTTTAAACATTTTTATACGGGATGTATATTCTAACTCGTGTGCCAGTGGCTGCACCATCACTGCCGTGAAGATCAATGATCTCCAGCTGTATTTTCCTGGGGGTGATCTTGTTCATTGATTCCATTCTCTTGCTGATGATCTCCAATCCCATTGATTTGTGAAGCTTCCCTTTTTTCTTTTGCATTTTCATGGCTTTTTCCCTTCCTATGCCATTATCCTCAACCTCGACCATCAGGCAGTCGTCCTTTATACTTATGTCCAGCTTTAATTCCCCTTGCTTCTTCTTATGCTGCAATCCGTGCTCTATAGCATTTTCGAGGAAGGGCTGTATCATCAATGGAGGTATCTCTGTTGATTCAGGGATCAGCTCGTCGTCGACATGGATTATGAAATCAAACTTTTCGCTGAACCGCAATCGTTGCAGTTCCAGATAATACTGCAGGGCTTCAATTTCCTTGTCCAGTGTAATATATTCTTCACTGGAGCCATAAAGAGTATGCCTGATCAGCTTGGCAAAGGCGGTCAGGTACCGGCCGGCTTCCCTTGGCTTATTCCTATACATAAAACCCTGTATGGCAAGCAATGCATTAAATACAAAGTGGGGGTTCATCTGAAGCCGGAATAACTTCTGTTCCATTTTTACCAGTTCATACCTGGCATTTTCTTTTATTTTTTTCTGTCTCTGAAAGAAAGCCCAGATGAGTACCAGGGTACCTGACGACAATATGATCAACAGGATCATGAACCATATTGTTTGTGTGAAATGTTTTTTGATCCGGAATTGAATATTTTTTGGGGAATCGTTCCAAATCCCATGGATATTCCCAACATTTACAAAAAAAGTGTAATCACCCGGTGGCAGGTTTGGGAAATTGGCCCATTGGTTTTTTGTCTGGATGATCTCATCATTATAATCGGAAAGCATATACCGGTATCTCAGGTTTTCACCCAACCTGTAGCTGATCCCGCTAAAGTTGATCCGGATATCATTTTGATCATGGGCCAGCGAATAATAATCCAATATGCAGGTATCCCTTCCATTGATCTGAATGCTGTTGATCTGTATCAGTGGTGGAACAAGATGTGGTTTGAGATTCGCCGGGTCAAAAGACACAAGCCCTGTGCCGGTGGCCAGCCAGATAAAGCCATCATGCATCCTGATACTGTTAATCTCATTGGAAGGTAATCCATCGCTTTGTCCATAGCTTTCAATGGCATAATCATCGTACCCGGATGTAAAAACGATCCTGTTCAAGCCGTCTTTAGTACCTACCCATAAGATTGTGTCATTCTGTGCGTATAGAGACTTGATCGTATTTCCTATCAATCCATTTTCTTCAGTCAGATGATAAGTGACACTATCGTTATATAGAAAAACCAGGCCATGGGCCGATGTACCGATAACCATCATCTCTTTCAATTTGGTAATACTGCTGATCCGTTCCCTGAGAATTGGCGATAAGCTGCCTTTGAAATATGATCTGCCTTTTTTATAAACAAATAGCCCATAGAGTGTTCCAATCCAGATATCCTGATCTTCTTCCTGATATACTGAATATATCCTTCTGCTTGTATCAGGTACTATGAACTTTTGCAGTTCGCCATGCTTATAGATTCCCAACCTCGTGCTGGCAACGATTATGGTTTCATCAGGACCGCTGCAGAGGAAGTTAGAACTTAAGATAGTATCGGGGGGATGTGGAAACCCTGCAGGGTCATAACGCAGATATTCCGTTGAGGGGAGCCACAAATATCCATCCGAATCAATACAAATGTGTCTGACCCAGTCAAATGGTTCTCCGATATCAACCCGCCTGATCTTGCTTAGCTTACCTTGCGATAAGCTGCCTGAATATAAATGTTTGTCCCTGCTGGTGAACCAGAGCCGGTTTCCTGAAATGGCAAGTGCCATAACATTCAGGGCACGGTCATCCTCCGGCAGAGTAAAAAGGCTAAAATCAAAACTTGGTGAAAAGAACACACCCTGGCCTTCGGTTCCCAGCCAGTAATCCCCCTCCTTATCCTGAGTAATGCTGGTGATCGTATAACCATCCAGAAAATGGACACCCCGGTCTCTAAACAAGTTGTCCTCAAACATGTAAACGCCATTGTCATATTTCACACTTATCCATAATTTATCCTTGTCATCTACAAATACGGAAAGGATCTCATTATTAAATGATTTTTGAGCAATAAGCTTGTGATCCTTTATGTAGTATATATTGTTCCGGTAGCTGACCAGATAGGCATCTTTGCCTGTCTCAATAAAATGGCGCTGAAACTCGCGGTGGGTAAATTCCACCATGATATAATAGATGCTGTCAGTATAAAAAAGATGTCCTTCCTTATTGCAGGAATGCGGCCTGCGGTTTATAATGGTTAAAAAGTAGTCGTTACCCTTATCTTCAAATAAAAGATAACACGTATCATTAGTGTGAGGTCGCAGCGACAGGTGGGCATTGATATTGCCCTCTTTATCGATATAGGCATACCCTCCCTGCCGGGGCGACATCAATAAACCTCCTGTAGAATCAACAAATATTTTGTTAAAATAATTATCCCTGAAATATTTTACAATCGTATCATTATAAGGGTAGATAACAAACTCTCCCCGATCATAATAACTGAGCATCCCATTGTATGCAAGGAACCAGATACGGCCAAATGCATCCTTATAAAGCTTCAGTGTTGAATTGGCAGGCAAGCCATTGGCTACATTAAAATTTATGAATTCATTGCCGTTATATCTGCAAACGCCATTGTCTGTGGCAAACCACAAAAGCCCGTCGTCAGCAACCAGAACATCATATACATCGTTTCCCGGCAGGCCTTCTTCCTCAGTAAATTTGCTGAATATGGGATCCTGCGGATAAGCAGGCTGTAGAAACAGCATGAGCATTCCGATAACACAGCAAAAGATATAATTGATTACTTTTTGATTAAGCATGGCCCCGATAAAGATTACAATTGCAATTTAATCATTTTTTTAATATTCCGCGATTTTACAGTGGATTGCGATTGTTTTGGAGAAAGCAATTTCCTTATTATCTTTGCTGTAAATAAAAGAATTATGATCAAATCGATGACAGGGTTCGGCAGGAGTACTCTTGATTTGCCGGAGAGAAGCATCTCCATTGATGTTAAGTCGCTAAACAGCAAACAATTTGATGCATACCTGCGTTTACCTCCACTTTATCGTGAAAAAGAAGGTGAGCTCAGACTGCTTCTTAATAATGAGCTGGAGCGCGGCAAGATAGAACTCAACATTAATATTGACAAGAACGGTGAAACAGGCGTTTATCAGTTTAACCGAGTACTGGCAAAGCAGTATTATACCGAGATCAAAGCGCTTGCAGAAGAATTAAACCTGGAAATGAACGACCAGGTGATAAGCACTATTACAAAGATGCCGGATGTTTTAAAGGCAGAACAAGCATCCCTTTCTGAGGAAGAGTGGCTGCAAGTACGGAAGGCTGTTAAAACAGCCATTGACAAGCTGAATGATTTCCGGATAAAGGAAGGTGCCGCACTTGAAAAAGACTTGCTCTCCAGGGCAATATTGATTGAAAAGCTCCTTGAGAAGATCCCGCCTCTTGAGGAAAAGCGGATCACACATATGCGGGAACGCCTGAAAAAGCAACTTGAAGATTACCTCCAGCAAGGGACGGTTGATATGAACCGCTTTGAGCAGGAAGTAGTTTATTATATGGAAAAACTCGACATTACTGAAGAGAAGGTCAGGCTAAAAAAACATTGCAGCTATTTTGCTGAAATCCTTGCAGAACAAGGGTCTAACGGGAAAAAGCTTGGTTTTATATCCCAGGAAATGGGCCGTGAGATCAACACCCTGGGCTCCAAAGCCAACGACGCCGACATTCAGAAGATCGTGGTGCTGATGAAAGATGAACTGGAAAAGATCAAGGAGCAATTATTCAATATTCTCTGATGGAAGCTAAGCTTGTCATATTTTCCGCTCCCTCCGGTGCAGGCAAGACTACCATTGTCCGTGCCATGCTGGATAGTTTCCAGAATCTCGAATTTTCCATTTCTGCCTGCAGCAGGCCAAAAAGAGAAAATGAAGTTGACGGACAAGATTACTATTTCATGGGCGTAGAAGGCTTCAAAAAGAAGATTGAAGAAGATGCTTTCCTGGAATGGGAAGAGGTTTACCGGGATCATTTTTACGGAACTCTGAAATCTGAGGTAACACGTATCGGGGCAAAGGATCATTTTGTGATCTTCGATGTAGACGCTTACGGAGGCTTGAACATTAAAAGGCAATTCGGCAGTAAGGCCCTTGCAATATTCATTATGCCGCCTTCTGTTGAAGTCCTTGAGGACCGCCTGAGAAAACGATCGACCGATACCGATAAGAATATCCAAAAAAGAATGGACAAGGCAAGGCATGAGATCAGCAAGGCAGATGAATTTGATAAGATCATTATTAATGATGAACTTAATGATGCCATTGATGAAGCAAAAAGAGCCGTATCAGATTTTTTGAATAATGAGTGAAAAAAGTAAAACCGGGCTGTTTTTCGGATCATTTAACCCCATTCACATTGGGCATATGATCCTTGCCGGGTATATGATAGAATATACCGACCTCAAGGAAGTCTGGTTTGTTGTTTCACCCCAGAACCCTCTCAAAGAGAAGAACAGCCTTTTGGCGGATTATCACCGCCTTGCCATGGTGAATATTGCCGTGGAAGATGATGCCCGCATGCGTTCCTGCAACATAGAGTTTAAGATGCCCCAGCCATCATATACCATCGATACCCTGGCATATCTTGACGAAAAGCACCCCGACAGGCACTTTGTATTGATCGGGGGTACCGATATTCTTCCCAGCTTTCATAAATGGAAAAATTACAAGGTTTTGCTGGAAAACTATCCCCTGTATATTTACAATCGTCCGCACTATGAGCCCGGCGAATACAGCAGTCACAAGAATATCAGTTTTTTCGATGCACCCCTGCTCGAAATATCAGCCAGCTTTATCAGGGCTTCAATAAAACAAGAAAAAGACATCCGGTATATGCTCCCTCCCAGGGTATATGAATACATAATGGAGATGCACTTTTACGAAAAATAGCTTTCTTCTAAATTCCTTGCTATCCGGACTTTGATCAGAAATAATAAGTAATAGAATCCCCGTCGGATTCCTGCTTTTGAATTTTCTCTTTATTAACCTTCCTTTGAGCAATGTCATGAAGGCCACTTTCAATATCTTCTTTCTCAAAAACAAGTTTGATCGGGTCATCACCGGCCAGCATGTTTAGCATTACTTTAAGCTTTCTGGCCACAAAACCCATATTTTCTTTTTCCAGTGAAAGACGGACGTATTCTTTTTCCGGGTCATCTTCGATCACTTTAAATCCAAGAATTTTATTATACTTCAGCGCTCTATCATTGTTCCTGAGGATGGTAGCCGTTGGTTTGAGCTCCCAAACAGCCACGCCTACTTCTGCAAACATCATTGAGCATACCGTTGGAATATGTGTTTTGCGATAGTACTTATCCCAGATAAAAATACCGCTTTCCATGGTCCTTTTATCCCAGTCGATCTCCTTACCGTTGATCAGACCGATCTTTTTACCCTTATATTCCACAATGAAATACAGGTTATTAATGTTATCGATGGATTTAAACCACATTTTTTGCATTTCAGGGGTGATATGTTCCCTGTAAACCATGAATTTTTGAATGCTGGGGTGGTTCCGCCAGTGTCTGACCAACTCGATATCCTCTTCTTTCAGGCGATAGAAACGGAATTTGCTTTTTGTGGCGTACATATTAAATAAGATATTATGGATATAGTATACAAAATTAATCAAGATCCTGTCAATATGAACATGATGCCAAAATTAATATCTTTGCATATCACTCTTTCAAAGCATATATGTACAATAAAAAACTGATATTGATCAACCCATTTAATCAGCATACCAGGAAGGATGTTTATGATGTCCGTACTATCTCCCCCCCCTTGTCATTGGGAATCATAGCAGGATTAACCCCCGATGATTGGGATATAGAGATCATTGATGAGAATTTCGATGACTTCACTTTCAAGGAGGCTGACCTTGTGGGAATTACAGCACTTACTTCCAGCATCAACCGGGCCTATGAGATATCAGCCATATACAGGGAAAGGGGAATTCCCACAGTAATTGGCGGCATACATGCTTCAATGGTAACCGAAGAAGCCGAGAAATATGCGGATGTAGTGGTTACGGGTGAAGCTGAAAGTGTCTGGCACAAAGTAATCGAAGATTTTAAGCAAGGTACATTAAAGAAGCGTTACACCGGCGAATTGCTTCCGATGAAAAACAATCCTATGCCCAGGAGAGATCTTTTCCACCCCTCATATTCCTATGCAAACATTCAAACTTCCCGTGGATGCCCAATGAATTGCGATTTCTGTTCTGTCCATAATTTTAATGGGCATCAATACCGGCAACGATCGGTGGAGGATGTGCTGGATGAACTGGAAACCATCCCGCAGGAGCAGGTTTATTTTGTAGACGATAATATCATTGGATACTCAAAACAATCGGCTGAACGCGCCATTCGGTTGTTTAAAGGTATTGTTGACAGGGGAATCAAAATTGACTGGTACTGCCAGGCCTCTCTGAATGTGGCCGATAACGAAGATGTGCTTAAATGGGCTGCAAAAAGTGGATGCCGCATGATCCTGATCGGTATTGAATCGGAGAAGGAGGAGCAATTGCAGGAGGCGAACAAAAGCCTGAACCTGAAAATGGGGATCAAAAAATACGAGGAAGTCTTTGACCGCATACATAAATACGGGATTAGTGTGCTGGGAACCCTGATCTTTGGCCTCGACAGTGATTCGAAGTCAGATCTATACGACCGTACACAATTCGCCATTGAAAGCGGCATGGATGGTATGCAGGCAACGATTATCACCCCACTCCCGGGTACGGGTCTGTACAAGAGGATGGAAAAAGACAAGAGGCTCCTGAAGACCAATTATCCTGAAGACTGGAAATATTATCATTTTCTGGATATCGTTTACCAACCTGCAAAAATGAGCCCGGATGAACTTTATGATGAAATGCTCAAAAACTGGGGGATCATGTACGATGGCAAATTACTCCAGAAAAAAATGCTTCGTACACTGAAAGCAACTCAAAACCCGAAAGCTGCAGTCTGGTCATACCTTTCCAATGTCGAAAGGCACAACATTTGTTTCGGGAACAGAAAAGCGCCACTTGATCCAAACATTTTATTAAAAAGTCTTCAGAATGTTGGTTGACAGGACCTTCCATTCCCTCAATACGGAAGGGCCGGAACTGTCAAAAATAAGAATCAGAAGTAGTTAATCGTATGGCGAGGAGAAGGTTTGCACGGGATATTATCGGTGTTTTCAATAGCAATGTCTACTCCATCATTGCAGGTTTCCTGGCGAGCATTGTCCTGGCGCGCGTACTCGGGCCGGATAAATACGGCATCTATATTGCCCTGATCATTATTCCTACGATCGTAGTGAGTATCACCCATCTTGGTATCCGCGGATCGGCTATTTTTCATGTTGGACAAGGTAAGATCAATCAAAATGAGCTGGTATCTACTATTCTTTTGCTCTGGATCATGGCATCGACATTGGGCATCATCATTTCTGCCATTGCTTATTATCTTTATGACGAACCCAATTTTACCATGTTGTTGATAGGCCTTGTCCTGATTGTCATACCGGGACAGCTGGCTATTATATATTTCGGTGGCATCTTCCTGGGAAATGATGAGATCAGCAAGGCCAACCAGATGAACTGGATCACCAACTCCATCAACCTGGGTTTAATCATCTTATTGGTTTGGGGGCTTGAACTGGAAATACTGGGAGCTGTAATTTCATTCATTGTGTCAGGAAGTATCGTTGCCGTTTACGGTTACTCCCTCCTGAACAGATCCTATCGGATCAGGCTCAGGATACACAGGGAAATACTTAAAAGCTTACTCAAATTGGGTATTCTTTTTTCGGTTTCCTTTTTTATCCTCCAGTTAAATTACAGGGTTGACATTTTACTCCTTGAAAAGCTAAGGGATTCTGCAGAGGTAGGAATATATTCGATTGGAGCGTCAATTGCCGAGCAGCTCTGGCAACTCCCGCTGGCCATAGGAATTGTGGTCTTTAGCCGGACAGCCAATACCGAAGACAGAAAGGCCATGACAGAAACCACCGGTGTGCTGCTCCGTTTGTCTTTCCTGTTTTCGGTTGGACTGGCAGTGGTAATTTTCTTTGTTGTTCCATTCCTGGTTCCGCTCATTTTCGGTGATGAATATATCCCGAGCATCAGGATCATTCAGTTGATCCTTCCGGGGGTCATCATGGTGGTCATGTTTCGTATATTGAGTGGACACCTGGCGGGTCTTGGAAGGCCTGAAATTACCCTTTATGTGTTTCTGCCTGCCCTGGTTATAAATATCATCCTGAACCTGCTCTGGATCCCCGGATATGGAGGCGAAGGAGCAGCCATGGCCACTAATGTAAGCTATACTGCCGGATCTATTGGGTACCTGATCGTTTATTCCCGCATATTGAAAGTACCGGTTAAAGATATCCTGCTTGCCAGGAAAAGCGATTTTGCCCAGGTCAGACAGTTGATAAAGGGGCTGAGGAATTAGGGTTGGCAACCCTATAATTATTATTTTTGCTTCCGGATGGAAGAATTTAATACAGAAATAAAGCAAAAAGGTATTCCAATCTTCTTTGTTGTAGGCAGGCCCCGCTCCGGTACTACGCTGCTAAGAACCCTCTTCGATGCACACCCAAACGTGCTCGTTCCTCCTGAGTGCCAGTTTATCATTAACCTGTATCCTAAATATGGAAAGATCACAAACTGGTCACTGAAAAAACTGGAAAGCTTTTACCATGAATTGCTCAGGCAATGGCTATTCGACCTTTGGCCACTGGATAGGGAAAAGCTATACAAAACCCTGATGCAATGTGAGGGCAAAATTGATTATGCTACGATCTGCAAGCTGGTGTACGGTGAATATCAATCCATATTCGATCATGGAACTATCCATGCTATTGGTGATAAGAATCCGGGTTACACCATCTACACAGAAAAACTGCTGAAGATATTTCCTGAAGCCAGGTTCATTCATATTATCCGTGATTACCGCGACAACTTTCTTTCCATCAGGAATGTGGATTTCGAGCTCCCTTTTATTTCCCTTACCACCGCAAAATGGAAGATTTTCCTGAAGCGATTCAGAAAGGCAGCTGAAAATAATCCGGGCACACATTTTGAGATTCGCTATGAAGACCTGGTGGCAGAGCCTGAAAAAGAATTCAAAATTTTGTGCGAATTTTTGGGACTCCCATACAGTACGATTCCTTTCAGTTTCCACAGTAAAGGCGATGTAGTCTACAAAATGTACCCCAAAGAGATCCTGGATAAATACCAGGCCAGCCTCTTCAAAAAGATCAGCACAGACAAGGTCGGGCTCTGGAAAGACCAGCTGAGTGAGGTTGAGGTTAAATGCGGGGATGCCACGGTAGGGAAATATGCCGGGCTGGCTGGCTACGACAGGCTTTACACGAAGTCATCGCCCTGGATCAAGCTCAGGATCTTACCTGGATCCTGCTTTGCCGCCCTTTTGGCGTTTGCCACAAAGGTAGTCGACACTTTTCCGTACAGGCTCCGCAATGCTATCCTGATAAAAGCCCCCTGGGTCGTAGGGCATCTGTATCTTTCGATATTCAACAGGAAGAAACTAAAGGAAATGGCCGCTGATATGAAAAGTGTGAAAAGAAAGGCCTGATCTTATCTTATGCAAAGCGGGAAGCCTACAATACTTTCTTAATGGTGAATGGGGGTTTTTTGCTCTGCACCATGTATATCCTGCTCAGGTAACCACCAATAATTCCAAGACTGAATACGATGATCCCGGTGCTGAAGAGGATGGTCACAATGGTAGAGGTATAACCCGGCACCGTGACATTAAAGAGCCACTTCTGAAGGATAAACCTGAGCCCGAACAGGAAAAAGACAAACGACATCACAAGGCCACCCCATACCATAAGCTTCAAAGGGATGTTGGTGTAAAAATAAGTGAGATCGGAAACAAGCATAAAAAGCT
>JAGLEK010000214.1 GCA_023145125.1 Bacteroidales bacterium
TTATAAGTTATAGGTGATATGGCCTGCTCATCCAATATCCTGTCCGCCAGGAATGAATGCTACAAAGATAATAAATGATTTATAAATGGATATTATTCCTGACATGTCAGCCCAACAGGGGTTTCCCGGACATTGATCAGTTTGGCGAATATTAACTAAATTTGTCCCTTCACTAATATTTAATCTTATGAACAAAAGGATATTTCTCATGCTGGCCATCCTGGCCATTCCCGCAATTATCATCACTTCGTGTAAAAAGGATGAAGGCGATGACACCCCCGCAAATAACGCTCCTATTGCATCATTCACCGTAGACCCCGGATCAGGGAATACACAAACAGCTTTCAACCTGGATGCATCGGGATGCACCGATCAGGAAACACCTGCCAATGAGTTGCTGGTACGCTGGGACGGAAACGATGACGGTACCTGGGAAACAGAATTTACAACTGTTAAAACAGCTACTGTGACATATGATACAGAAGGTGCATATACCATCAGGCTGCAGGTAAAAGATGGTGGTGGACTGACCTCCACCACTACACAGCAGTTAACGGTTACTGCCAATGGTAACGAAGCACCTGATGCCCCTTCTAACCCAAACCCGGAGGATGGCAGTACGGACATAATCATTCTTGCGCAGTTACAGTGGACAGGCTCCGACCCTGAGGCGGATCCATTAACTTTTGATGTTTATTTCGGCACCAGCCAGGACCCACCAATGGTTTCTGAAGGAAAAACTGAAAACTCATACGATCCCGGAACACTGGCATATGAAACGACGTACTATTGGAAGATAACTGCACATGACGACCATGACAATTCAAGCACGGGCCCGCTGTGGAGTTTTACTACCGGCTCGCAGTGGTTCAGCTGCGGTGACGACTTTACCGATGCCAGGGATGGGAAGACCTATGGATCTGTACAGATCGCTGATCAATGCTGGATGGCCCAGAACCTGAATATAGGCGACCGTATCGACGGCAGCGAGGATATGAGTGATAACAGTACAATTGAAAAATACTGCTTCAATGATGAAGAGACCGAATGTGATACTTACGGAGGATTGTATCAATGGGATGAAATGATGCAGTATGCTAAAAATAACAGCCCGGGCATCTGCCCTGATGGTTGGCATTTACCATCTCTGCAGGAGTGGGAAACCCTCGAGATGGCTCTTGGCATGCCTGAAGAACAAGCCACTGCCACATCAGGCTGGCAGGGAACCGTTGAAGGCAATATGCTGAAGTTTGGAGGAAGCACCGGCTTTGATGCTCTTATGGGTGGCAACCGCAGCTCAAGCGGCTATTTCACCCTTGGCGGACTGGGGACTGCTTACTGGACATCTACCCAGTCAACAACCTATAACGCAAAGGCCCGCTCCTTCGACACTGACCACAGCCAGATCAACCATACTAATTACAGTAAGGAGTATGGGCATGCTGTTAGGTGCGTTGAAGATTAAATGTTAGTGGATGCTGGAT
>JAGLEK010000215.1 GCA_023145125.1 Bacteroidales bacterium
CGGATCGGTAAGAACGGCAAGACCATCTATGTTTACAAGATGCGCACCATGCACCCCTATTCTGAATACCTGCAGGAATATGTGTATGCGCAGTCACAATTACAGGAGGGCGGAAAATTTAAAAATGATTTCAGGGTACATACGGCAGGCAAGATCATGCGAAAGTTCTGGATCGACGAGCTACCCATGCTGTTTAACCTTTTAAAGGGCGACCTGAAGATCGTGGGGGTTCGTCCATTGAGCCAGCATTACTTCGACCTCTACTATGAAGAACTCAGGGAAAAGCGCATTAAGATAAAGCCGGGGCTGGTTCCTCCCTTCTACACCGACATGCCCAAAACCCTCGAAGAAATACAGGAATCAGAGCTCCGGTACCTGGATGCATATGATAAACGGCCGTTCCTGACAGATATGCGGTATTTCTGGAAAGCGATGTACAATATTGTCTTTAGAAAGGCGAGAAGTAAATAGAATCGGGTATCAGATACCGGATGCCAGGTACCGGATACCCAGCCATTTAACCATTTAGCCGTTTAACCATGTAATGATATGAAAAAAATACTGTTATTATTATTGGTATTTACCAGCCTCTGTGCCACAAGCCAAATCGTATATGAATCCGTCCAGCGCACCAATATCTATGATTTCCTGGATGAGCTTGCCAATGAGAAGATCATCTCCATCAACTCCGTTGTGAAACCTTATTCCCGGGCCTTTATAGCCGAAAAGCTGCAGGAAGCAAATGAGCATAAAGACTTGCTAAGCAAACGCCAGGTGGAAGAAATAGAGTTTTATATGAAGGATTACCGCCTGGAGGTGGTCTATAACACCAAAGGTATGAAGCCGTTGAATATCTTTCCGAAAAAAGACCACATAGCCTCCTCCCTGGATCCCATGGCTATTACTTATCGCGACAGCCTGATCGGTTTTACTCTCAGGCCCATCTTCGGACTTGAATATTTTATCAATTCTAACGAGGCAGCTTTTCACCGTTGGGGAGGTGTAGAAGGTTTTGGATATATCGGCAAGAACTTCGGTGCATATACCAGCCTGAGGGATAACCATGAAAATGTTATCATGACAAGCACGACATATTTCAACCAGCGCATTGGTGCCACAATAAAAGGAAGCGCAAAGGGTGGTGGTGATTACAGTGATGCACGCGGAGGGTTGATGGTATCGTGGAACTGGGGTGCCTTTGGTATTGTTAAGGACCAGGCGATATGGGGAAACAATTATAACGGATCCAATATCCTTTCCGGACGCACCCCTTCCTTTGCACAGATCAAGCTGGAGCTTAAGCCTGCAAAATGGTTCGAGTTTAATTATATACATGGCTGGCTGGTGTCTGATGTGATCGACAGCAACCGTTCTTACTGGGACGGCGACACCTATCGCGATGTGATGCACAGCAAGTATATTGCTGCCAATATGTTCACCTTTATCCCCTGGCAACACCTGAATCTCTCCTTCGGGAATTCAATTATTTACAGCGACATAGGGGTGCAGGCGGCCTACCTGATCCCCTTCCTGTTTTACAAATCCGTGGACCATACCCTGAACTCTACCAATAATTATGCGGGGCAGAATGCCCAGATGTTCTTCGATATCAGCTCCAGGAATATCAAACACCTTCACCTTTACTTTACATTTTTTGTGGATGAGTTTTCTATTTCCAGGATTACCAATAGCAGTGAGCATAATTTTCTGAGCTACAAGGGAGGCTTCCGCTTAAGCAACTGGCCCCTGAAGGACCTCAGCCTGACAACGGAATTCACCTATACGCTCCCTATGACCTACCAACACAGGACTTCTACCACAACCTTTGAGTCAAACAGTTATAACCTGGGACATTATATGCGTGACAATTCTATGGATATATTCTTTGCCCTGACCTATAAACCCATCCGCGGCCTGAGGGTAGACCTTAGTTATGCATTCGCCAAACATGGCAATAATTATGTTTACGGGGTTTACGAGCCCGGCGACCAGGCCCCCATACTCAAAGACATCACCTGGCAGGAAAGTATCATCGGCCTGAAGGGAAAGTATGAGTTTATCAACAATGCCTACGTTTTTGCAGGCATATTCATCAGTGATATTCAGGGTTATGATGTGGATGGTCTCACGGCAGAAGATTATTTAACTCTTTTTACTCCGGAGATGTATTGGGGAAATACTACCACAATCAACGTTGGGTTTAATATAGGTTTTTAGTAGGTACAGGGTTCATGGTACAGGGTGGATTTTAGTCCTTGCACCTTGCATCATGTACCCTGCACCCGATTTTTTTATATTTTTACCGACCATTTAACCATTTAGCCATTTAATAACATGAAAACCAAACTTATCTCTTTACTAACAGCAATCTTTCTATTCGCAGGACTGCAAAGCTATGCCTGTACTAACTTTTTAATCACTAAAGGCGCTTCGACTGACGGTTCTACCATGATCAGCTACGCTGCAGATTCGCATGTTCTTTACGGAGAACTGTATCACTGGCCCGCTGCAACATATCCTGAGGGAACCATGATGGATGTTTATGAATGGGATACGGGTAAGTATCTCGGTCAGATCAAACAGGCCGCCGAAACCTACAATGTAGTTGGCAATATGAATGAATGGCAGGTGGGTATCGGAGAAACAACCTATGGCGGAATTGGTGAGCTCGGAAAGCAATCCGGCGCTATTATGGATTACGGCAGTCTTATTTATATAGGCCTGCAACGTGCCAAAAATGCACGTGAGGCCATCCTTACCATTGGCAGCTTAATGGAAGAGTATGGATATTACAGCTCCGGTGAATCATTTTCCATCTCCGACCCCAATGAGGTGTGGATCATGGAACTCATCGGCAAGGGAGAAGGTTATAAAGGCGCTGTTTGGGTTGCACGCAGGGTTCCCGATGGGTATATCTGCGCACACGCCAACCAGGCAAGGATCACCACCTTTCCGCTGGAAAACGGTAAAACCTCTATCTCGTTTGATGACAGGGATAAGATCTATGATGCAGACATTGAATGTATATATGCAGCAGATGTAATCTCTTTTGCGAAAGAAAAAGGATTTTATAAAGGCAAAGACAAAGACTTTAGCTTCTCAGACGTATATGCTCCTGTTGGATTTGGCGGGGCACGTTTCTGTGAAGTAAGAGTTTGGGCTATGTTTAACGATGTGCACAGCGGCATGGGACAGTATACTGACTATGTTAAAGGCCACATAGAGCATAACGATAAATTTGCCGATGGCAGCAAGAATCCCAATGGCTTTGCTTCCAACCGCATGCCGCTTTGGATCAAACCTGAGCGCAAGATATCAGTACATGATATGATGAATTTCATGCGTGATCACCTCGAGGGTACTGAGCTTGATATGACCCTGGATATTGGTGCCGGCCCATTCCATAGCCCATACCGCTGGAGGCCGCTTACATGGCAGGTGGACAGCGTGACTTATTGCAACGAAAGAGCCACATCAACCCAACAAACAGGATTCTCGTTCGTTACCCATAGCCGCAACTGGCTGCCTGAGCGTATCGGCGGTATAATCTGGTGGGGCGTCGATGATGCAGCATCTTCCGTATATATGCCTTTGTACTCCTGTATGACCAGAACCCCTGAAAAAATTGCACAGGGCTATGGTTCCATGATGGAATTTGTTGATGATGCAGGCTTCTGGGTGTTCAACCAGATTTCAAACTTTGCCTATACCCGTTACAACCTCATCCATCCCGAAATTGAAGCGCTGCAACAGGCTACTGAAAAGGAGTTCATCACCATGACCCCTGCTATGGATGATGCCGCTGCCGGGCTTTATGAAGAAAATCCATTTATGGCAGTAGTCTTCCTTACTGACTATTCGGTTTCAATAGCCAATACTACCGTCCTTGACTGGAAAGATTTTTATGCATACCTCTTCACAAAGTACATGGATGGCAATGTAAAGGAAAAGCAAGATGTGCCGGAAGGGTATAAATATTACGTTCCCAAGCTCAAACAGCCCGGATATGGTGAAGATTGGTATAAGGTTATTGTTGGTGAAACCGGTGATCATTTTAAAGTGATTGGTAGCGCGCATTAGAAATCAGATAGCGGAAATCAGAAATCAGAAATTAGATGTCAGAATGAAATTTTAACACAAAGGACACAAAGCCTGCCTGCCGGCAGGCAGGGGTGTCACAAAGGAGATACTTTGTGGCTTTTGTGGTTAAACAAATCCCGTTATGTTTTTACTTAGCGGGGTTTTTTATTTATGCCAACGCAACAACTTGTCCTGAGCGAAGTCGAAGGGCCTAACGCCTACTTCAAAACAAACTGCGTATGCCCGATAACTTCCTCCTGGTAGAAGACCTCAACGTGGTAGGTACCTTTTAAAATTTCCTTGTCGGGATAGCTTTTGTCCCAATACAAGCAGAGATTCGTGCTCAGGTTCTCATAATTGATGAGTTTTTTGATGGAATACTGAATCTTTTCGTCTTTATACATAAAGGTGTAGGTATCCGTCCTGTCTTTGGTCATGATCAGTTTGTCGGGCCTGGCGATCCTCACATACAACTCTTTGGTTCCTGGTTCAATGATCTTATTTTCCCCAAGGGTGAAACACACCCTTATCTTATCCACCCTGCTGGCTTTATCCGTTTCCTTTTCTTTGCCACTGCCACGATCACGCACTCCGGCAGCAGTCATATTGTAGATCTGTAAGATAGAGGCCTGCTCAACTTTTTCGTTCAGCTCTTCCTTGTCGCGGGTGATCATTTCATTTTCCGTCTGCACCTCCTGCAGATCTTGCCTGATCTCAATATTTTCTTCAGTCAATACTTTATTAACCGTATAAAGTGAGTCCATCTGGCGTACATATCCCTGGCTTACCCTTTGAAGAAGATCCAGTTTTCTTTTCACCTTGTAATATTCCCACTGTGTATCAAGCAGTTTGCTAATCTCTCTGGCGTTTTCCTGAATAATACTGTCCTTCAGGTATAACGAATCCGACAGTGTGCCATATTCGGTCTTGATCATCTCGTGTTCATACATTAAGGAATCCAGTTCAGACTGAAGTTCAACACGTTGCGTTTCCTTTTCGGTTAAAAGCACATCCATGTCCGATTTAATGGAAAAAATCCAGATCAATAGTCCTGCAATTGCCAGGGCAAGGATGATCAGTATGGCGATCATTCCTTTTCCGGGTTTACTGCGGCCGCTGCTTATTGTGGGGGCCTGTTCGTTCATAACTCAGGGTTTTTTTAGGTTTTGTTGATTGTTTCTGCTTTAATAACGCTTTTCGGAGCCAAAATCATCTCTTTATGGACCTGAAAAGCGGAACAATTATAGATTTTTAACAAAAGTAATGAATTTG
>JAGLEK010000216.1 GCA_023145125.1 Bacteroidales bacterium
CAATTGAGTTTAGAATATTAATGAACATGTCGGGGGTATCTAAATACGCAATCATTTTTTTGTCAGGCATCATGGCATTATCAGCTTCCTCCCTGTTAATGGGACAGGAAGACGATTATTTTACGGAGGACTTTATCCGTCACAAGAATTATATTTACAAGAGCAACATACACAGTGTCGAGTTATACCGTGAGGGCTGGAAAATGTCGCCTCCGGTAGTGGGGCTGAAAAGCGGGCAACAACTGATCCTTTCATTCGACGACCTTGATGCCGATGCAAAATATTACTTCTATACCATCATTCATTGTGATGCATTATGGCAGCCATCAGATTTATCCCAATCGGAATATATTAAAGGATTTTATGAAGATGAGATCACGGATTACTCTTATTCTTTCAATACGCTAAACGTGTATACCAATTACCGCCTGAGCTTTCCGACCGACTATATGGAATACACTAAATCAGGCAATTATATACTAAAGGTGTATGAAAATGAGGATCTCGACTCAAACCTGGTATTGACAAGGCGATTTATGGTAACCAACCAGAAAGTGACCATCACCGGGGAAGTAGTTGCACCGGTTAAGGTGGAAGACAGGAATTACTGTCAACAGCTTGAATTTGAGATCAATTCCGGCAAATATTACATACAAAACCCCTACCGGGACCTCAAAGTGATCGTTTTGCAAAACTGGCGCTGGGATAATGCCGTGTATAATGTGCAGCCAAGAATGGTAGTAGGCAACAGGATTGATTATAATTTCATCGATGACCTGGTGTTCGATGGCGGGAACGAATTCAGGTCTTTCGATATAAAAAGCCTGGTATACCAATCGGAGTATATCGCCCTTTTCGACTACGATTACCGTGGGCAGCACGTATATTTACATACTGACAAACGCAAGACTTTCAAGCAATATGTGTACGCGGATGACCTGAACGGAATGTTCTTCCTTGAGAAGGAAGATGCTGAATATAGTGATATTGAGAGTGATTATGCCTATGTGCATTTTACATTGCCATACACACACCCGCTGGTAACCGGTAACCTTTATATTTTCGGAGGCCTTACCGACTGGGAGTTCAAAGATGAAGCCCTGCTCAAATACGATTATGAGAACAATATTTATGAAGCCAGCTTATTCCTGAAACAGGGATACTATGATTATGCGTACGTATTTCTGGAAGACGGCACTGATGCAGGCGACATCACCCTGATCGAAGGCAATCACTGGGATACCAATAATGAATATATCATCCTGGTTTACTACATGGTCCCGGGAACATATTACGACCAGATGATCGGGATAGAGTATGTTAGGGCGCATGA
>JAGLEK010000217.1 GCA_023145125.1 Bacteroidales bacterium
AACAGGATCAGCAGGATCAGCAGGATCAGCAGAAGCAAGACCAGCAGCAGGAGAACTCACAGCAACAGCAGCAGCAACAGCAACAACCCAGGCAGATATCCAAAGAAGATGCTGAGCGCATGCTGGAAGCAATGAAAAATGATGAGAAAAAAACATTGGAGAAGGTGAAAATGGGAAAAGTTAAAGGAAAAGTGGTAAAGAGCGAAAAAGACTGGTAAGAAAACAATGAACCAAACCAGAGATATGATAAAATACCTTTTATCGGCCTTAGTGATGATGATCCTCATCATACCGGGTGTTTCAGCTGATGAGATCAAGCTGACAGCATCAGCGAGGAACATAGTTTCGGTTGGTGACAGGTTTCAGCTGACATACACCGTAAATGCTCGTGGCGGGCAGTTCAGCGGGCCCAGGATCAAGGATTTCAGGGTGTTATCAGGGCCCAACATCTCTACCAATCAGAGCTACCAGGTGATCAACGGGAAGATGTCCCAATCCATCACGGTTAGCTATGTGTACTATCTCCAGGCTTTCAAAGAGGGCAAATTCAATATTTCGGCTGCCTCCATTGAGATCGACGGAAAAACCATCAGTTCTAACCCCTTAAGTATTGAAGTCATTAAGGGCAATGCGCCACCCGCCTCTGTTCCAAAAAACCAACAAGCAACAAACGCCTCAAACAACACGGGGCAGGTTGATACAGGTGATGATGTTTTCCTAAAGGCTTTTGTCAATACCAATAACCCATACAAGGGCGAACAGATTATCGTAACCTATAAGATCTATTCAGCGATGTTAGGAATTTCTGAGATCGATTTTGAAAAGCTGACATCTTTCCCGGGTTTCTGGGTGAATAACATGACCGATAAAAATCAAAAGATTGCCCAGAAAGAAGAAGTTATCAATGGCAGAGAATATATCAGTGCTGAACTGTACAGAGTAGCTCTCTTCCCGCAAAAATCAGGTAAGTTGATCATTGAACCCAAAAAAATGAGTTGCACCGCCCAGATCCGTACACAGGGAAACCGTAAAGAGCGTGATCCATTCTTCGACAGCTTCTTTGATGATCCTTTCTTCAATAATCAGTACCAGAATGTTCGGATCGAAATGGAATCCAATCCCCTTGTATTAAATGTAAAGCCCCTGCCAATTGATAAAAAACCAGCCGGTTTCAGCGGTGCTGTAGGCAGGTTCAACTTTCAGGCTACGATCGACAATAATGAGCTCACAGTAAATGATGCCGTAACGGTCAGAGTGGTGATATCCGGCAGTGGAAACCTTGAACTTATCAACACACCGGATATAAACTGGCCTCCTGATTTTGAAGCATATGAACCCAAGATATCTAAAAATATCAGGGCCACGAAAGCAGGTGTTTCCGGAACCCGGACCTTTGAATTCCTTGCCATCCCCCGCAGTGCCGGAGATTTTGTTGTCGGCCCGATAGAACTGAGCTATTTTGACCCGGCCTCCGGGCAATACAAAAGCCTGTCGACAGAAGCATTTCATATACAGGTAGAGAAAGGGGACCAGCAAACATCTTCTGTAAGCTACAGCGGTGTTGCACAGGAAGATATCATGTACCTGGGACAGGACATCCGATACATAAAGACAGGAAATTTTCCGCTATCAGCCAGGGGATATTATCTCTTTGCCTCACCACTGTATTTTATGCTGCTGGCTGCACCGGCCGTCATCCTGGCATTGCTGTCTCTTTTGTTGATCAGCAACCGCAAAAAGCGGAGCAACGTGGCACTTGTCAGAAACCGCAAGGCCACCAGGGTAGCCAGAAAAAACCTCAAAAAGGCCAACGAGTTCCTCAAGGCACAAGAACGTGAAGCCTTTTATACTGAAGTATCCAGGGCATTGTGGGGATATCTCAGCGATAAGTTCAATATCCCATTGTCAGACCTTTCCATGGACACGGTGCGGGAAAGATTGTCGGCAAAAGAGGTTAGCGAAGAAAGCATCAATACATTCATTGAAGTGTTGAACAAATGCGAGTTTGCACGGTTTGCACCCGGCAAAAGCACAGATTTGATGAATGAGATCTATAAGGAAGCTATTATGTTCATCAGCCGTATCGAAGGTGAACTTAAATCCTGAGTTTATATGAGAAAGATCATAAGCATAGTTGGCGCAATATTAATCTCCATTTCACTGCTGGGGCAGCAAGACCTTATCACACAAGGTGATTCAGCTTATAACAGTGAGATGTACACCGAGGCCATCAGTAATTATGAGGCAGTCCTGGATCAGGGTTTTGAATCAGCCCAGTTGTATTACAACCTGGGGAATGCTTATTTCAACATTAACATGCTGCCTGCTGCCATACTCAACTATGAGCGGGCGAAAGTACTCGCACCCGCTGATGCCGATATTGATTTCAATCTGAATATTGCCAACAGTATGATACCTGACAAGATAGAACCGGTGCCGGAGATCTTTTATATCCGCTGGTGGAAATCACTGCGCAACAGCTTTAACTTATATACCTGGACCATTGCAAGCATCAGCATTTTTGTGATGCTTATTCTGTGTGCAGGCATTTTCTTCCTGTCAAGGAATATCCTCATGCGAAAATTCGCATTCTGGTCCGGGATCTTTTTCATTCTTTTCAGCATAGCCGGCTTTTCGATGACATACACCAGGTACGACATTCAGAGCAAGCACCTCGAAGCCATCGTCTTCGACCCTACCATCACCGTTAAATCCTCTCCCAATCAACTGGGAAAAGACCTTTTTGTGATCCATGAAGGCACAAAGGTCTTCATCCTTGAAGAGATCAATGAATGGTGCAATATTAAGATTGCAAATGGAAGCGCGGGGTGGTTGCCGGCGACGAGTATTAAGAGAATCTGAAAACAGATACTGGATACTGGATGCTGGATACTGGATAACTCCAAGTACTCCAAGTACTTCAAGTATTCTAAGTACTTTAAAATCCTAACTTGTTAGCTAATTTCTTTGGCAAAGCATCCTTATGGATCATGATCGCTACAGTATTAAGCCTCAGATAAGACTCTGACATATAGAGATACCCTCCTTTGTCGTTGCTGTCGTCATCCCAGCTGTTTTTGGTGATATAATACCTGGTACCGTTTTGATCTTCCACAATACCTGTAAGGTGCATCAGGTGGTCATCGGTTGAAGTGTAATTATCGAAGTGCTCCTGGCGCATTTCCTGATCGACTTCTTTCTCATCGCCCGGTTTTTCAAAGACATACAGTTCTTTACCTTTCTCCGACTCAGTAAGCTTTTCCCAGCGTTCACGTTCAGTTCCGCTGAGGCTTTCCACTTTCTTTTCGGGCAGGATGGCAATGCCGTTCCTGTGTGAGAAACCGCGATCGCTCACATCCCCGTCCCAGCACACTGTATAACCATTTTCCAATGCATTATCGATCACCTCCATCAGTTCACCTGCCGGAAGGTTAAAATAGAGATCTCCGGACCAGTTATCGGGAATCTCAAGGTTCACCTGTTCATAATACGGGTAAATTGAATATGAGGTCAGTTCAATATAATTTTCCGGGTCTATTTCAATTGCAGATGCATAGCCAGGGGGGCTAACATCCACTCCTTCATATTCAAAGGAAGCAGGAACATGCCCGAGGTAAACATCCAGTATGGCATTGTATGCTTCGAACCATTTAGGGCTAAGCTTTCCGCCACGTTTCTTGATCACAGCATCAAGGAAAGCCTTCAATACAGCATCCAGCTCTCCATGATTATGCTTCTCCTCCCCTATTTCAAGACCTGCATATACCGTTTCAGGTACAATGCCATATTCCGCTATCACATTTGTTACGTCGTGGGCCTGGCCGCCCCCGCCAAAGTTTGACCTGCCGTGGAGCCTGACATACTTCAGAGCCTTATCAGCATATGTATTTCGCACAATGAACATCTCTGACAGATCAGTTTCCTTTTCTGTGATCCGCAGCACTTCTGCTTCCAGGAAAGAGACTGCGCCAAATGCCCAGCAGGTACCGGAGCGATGCTGATCCTTAACTGAAGTTACCGGGTTTTCGATAATAATTTCAAAAATATAGGCTGTATCAGCAGCCTCATCCTGCGCAATAAGCTGTGCGGGAGAAAAAATAATAAATATGGTGATACAGGCAAGCAGAACCGGATTTGTTAAGGCTTTCATTTTTAGGCATTTTAGTTATTGGATTGATATTGTCTATGCAAAATTACAATAAAAAATACATTCTTTCAGGTTAGCCGTTATCTGATTTATGCCTGCCGATAACTTGATTATACTTGCTTTTTTATCAGAATCTTTTAATTTTGTTATTTAATTGCTTAAAATAATTTAACCTATATTTGTTAATACTTTTAAGTAATGCAGGTTTGCACCTTTTTAAAAAAGGTTTAACTTAGTGGCATCAATCATTGTTATTGCACTAACATAAAATTAATATTCCGTTAAAACCAAAAATCAAATTTGACTAACATGAAAAATAAAATTTTACCATTAAGTCTTGTTACGTTAGTTATTTGCCTGGGAGCATTTCTCATTTCTGCTACTTCTTCTTACCCTGACTTTTTCATCCCTCTTGGTGATGATGAAGGTGTAGAAACTATTTCTTCGGAGCAATATCTGGCAAAGCTTCGTAACAACCAGGTTACTGGCGTCATTGATCCGTCTGATGTCATCAATGCCAGGATCCAAGCTGAAAATATTGCCGTCCAGAATGCCAACCGCGATGACATTACGTGGTCATTCCTGGGACCCGACAATGTTGGCGGAAGGACCAGGGCGTTCATTTTTGACAATACTGATGAAGCATCCAACACGATCATTGCCGGTGCTGTCAGCGGTGGCCTGTATAAATCAACCAATGTGGGCCTCACCTGGGTTAAGATAAATGGTGAAGGAAATAACCTGAATGTATCCTGCATGGCGCAAGGTACTGATGGGACCGTCTATGTGGGAACCGGAGAAGGGTTTACCGTCCAGAATTATTCCATTTTCCAGGACTTCAACTATAATGGTGCCTTTGTTGGGACAGGGATATATAAATCCACTGATGGTGATAATTTTTCATTATTGTCTGCCACAGCCCCGGTTGCGAATGATGATACTGTCGCCTTTGCTTATATCAATCGGCTGGCAGTTAACCCTAACAATGACGTAGTATGGGCATCAACAAACAAAGGGGTTTGGTACAGCTCTGATGCAGGCCTTACCTGGAATATTGCCAGGGTAGGCGATACTGCTTTCCTGATCGGCCCATCCTGCGATGTAAAAATTGGTTCAGACGGAATTACTGCAGTATCGGTTAACGGATTAGCATATATCTCTGATAGCGGACATCCTAACCAATTCGTATTGCATTCTTCTGACACCTTCAACCTGCCTTATGAAAATGTTGGCCGTACTGAATTCGCAATTGCACCAGGCAATCCTGATATTCTTTATGCAACGGTAATCAACGACGGAGGCGGGCTGATCAATGTTTACAGGTCTGACGACAGAGGTGTTCACTGGAGGATCATCGCTCCGGGCGGAAGCCAAAACCTTAATTTCTTTTCTCGCGACAACAATACAAGCCAGGGACAGGGCCTTTATGACAATGTTCTTGTTGTTTTCCCCGAGGACGCCGACAGGATCCTCTTAGGAGGTCTTGATATGTGGGAAGGACGCAAGATCGATGAAACAGGATTCTACGAGTGGACACAGAAGTCTTCAGGATTAATACCACCCCAGATATTCCCAATCTTTATTCATAGCAACCATCACATCTACACTTTCCGGCCGGGTGTTTCAAATCAGATTTTTATTGGCCATGATGGTGGTATCTCCGAAGGAAGCATCAACTCACAATATTTCGAATTTATCACCCGGAACAAAACTTATAACACTTCTCAGTTTGCTACCGTTGGGTACGGCGGGGAGCTAAAGAGAGTTGTTGGTGGCGCACATGGTGCCGGCACCCAATACATCAATGGACATGGCAACCCTGCCAGTGCTCAAAATGGCACACAGATATGGTTCGACTTTGACCCCACAGGAGGAAATGGTGGTGATTGTTTCGTCTCTATCATCGATCCGCTTGTTTTCATTTACACACAAACACCGGGAGAGAATTTCAGAAGGTCAGAAGATGAAGGCGAAAACTTTTCCAACACCTTCCTCTCCACCGGTATCCAGGTACCTACCGATGCTTACATCACACCATGCCTGTATTGGGAAAACTTTGAAAACGAATACAGCCGCGACTCTGTTGATTTCACCACCAACAAAGAACTCGCTTCCGGAGCAGAAGTTATGGTCAGCAGTGATAACAGAGGCTATCCCTTCGAATATATACTCCCTGCAGTACTGGACTCCGGTGAAACCATCCGTGTGAAGGATATTATCTCTACCAAGTACTTCCTGGGAACAGACAACGCCATTTGGATGACATTAGACATACTTGATTTTGGTGGAGTGCCGGAATGGTTTGTTATTACCAATAAAGCTGAATCAGGCTTCGATGGCCAGGCTCAATCCATGGGCATGTCATCAGATGCCAACTATCTATTTGTCGGAACAATGGAAGGCGAACTGTTCAGGATCGCCAACATTAAAAATGCTTATGATTATGACAGGGCAGATATTAACAGCCCTTATTGTATTATAGCTACCACCTACATTCCTTTGATAAACCCCGTTACACTGGCACAAAATACACAGGTGGTTACTTCTGTTTATGTTGATCCGCAAGATCCTGCTCACGTGATCATCACCTTAGGCAACTATGGCAACGACCACTACGTATTCAGTACAAGCAATGGACTGGATGCAGAGCCGGTGTTTACATCCATCCAGGGTGACCTTCCAAAGATGCCCACTTATTCGTCTGTCATTGAGATGAGTAATTCTAACACTGCCATCGTTGGTACTGATATGGGTATGTATATTTCAGAAAACATCGATGCCGCCACTCCCAACTGGGCCTTATTGGCACAGGATATCGGCAAAATACCGGTATTCCAGCTCAGACAGCAACTTGTTGCCAAAGAGCCTACCGTAATAAAATACTGGGATGGGGTTGACACTCTTGTTGAAACTTATCCGGGCACACAAAATTTTGGTGTGATCTATGCAGCTACTTATGGAAGGGGAATGCATTATACCAGGAACTTTGAAAAACCTGTCAGCATCTTCGCACCTGGTACTGAAGTACACGCTTCTGCTGTTAAAGTGTTTCCGAACCCTGTAAGCAATACAGCAACCATTGAATATACATTGGATAAGAAAACAGAAGTGATCTTATCAGTATTTGATATCAACGGTAAAATGATCCTTAGTGAGAAAATAACCCGGTCTGCCGGTACACATCATTATCAACTGGATTGCGGTTCACTGCCTCGTGGAACATATGTTACAAGCATACACAAGGGCAAGACCGTAGAAACAGGAAAATTCATCGTTGTACACTAATTCACGATAATCTAACAATAAATTAACACCATATAAAAAGAACGGACATGAAAAAATTATTATCCACGCTACTTTTTCTTTTCGTCGTTGCCATATTCAGTTTTGCTCAAACAGATGTCTATCCTCCTACACTCATGGAGCCTGAAGATGGTGATGATGGCCAGATGCCTGATGTAATCCTTAATTGGGCAGCTGTTGCCGGATCCGGCGGAATTGTCGAGTATGAAGTCCAACTCGATGTTACAGATGCATTTACCGACCCGGTCATCTTCCCTCTATCAGAATTTACCGGTCTTCAGATGGAATTGCTGCTCTTCGGACAGGAATACTTTTGGAGGGTCAGGGCCAGTGAAGGCAGTGATATCTCGGGCTGGTCGGATGTTTTTTCATTCGTGGTTTTCGAGACGGTTGTTCTGAATAAACCAAATGACGGTGCTAACGAGCAAGATCCTGATGTTTTATTTAAAGCCAAAGACAGGATAGGGTCAATAGTTATTACAGGTGTTGAGCATTTCGAGTTTCAGGCCGATACTTCAGCTAACTTTGATAGCCCGCTACTTTTTGAAGGTGTCAGTGAAACCTACACTATAAATGCAAGCTTCCTCCATTTTGGGGAAATCTATAACTGGCGTGCCAGGGCTACACATTCAGCTGATAACAGTGCTTGGTCTGAAGTAAGAACCTTCGAGGTTATCCCCGCTCCTGAACTTGACGACCCATCTACAGGCTCCACTGACATGGGACTCGAAAATGTTCTTGAATGGGATGAACTATCAGGTGTTCTGGATTATGAGATCGAACTTGCCGACAATGACGCTTTTACAGGGTCAATAAAACTGATCACTGAAGAAACCGAATATACAACAGATGGTTACCTCACCTTCGATCAGGAATACTTCTGGAGGGTCAGGGCAAATCATGCTACCGACACTTCATACTGGTCGGAAGTGTGGGATTTCAAAACCATCACCACGGTTGCATTATCCCTGCCTTTAGATGGAGCCACTGATGTTGGCATTAGCCCTCGCTTAGAATGGGATATGGTTAGCGGAGTTGATTTTTTCCAGGTACAATACAATACTACACCTGACTTCGAGGAACCTTGCTGTATTCAAGAGGTCGAAGGAACCGATGATTACTTCCAGGTAATAAATATCCTTGCAAAGGACTGTACCTATTATTGGCACTGCCGTACCATGAAAGGAATCGACACCACTGCGTGGAGTGAAACATGGTCATTTACCACTGAACCTGAGATTGGCATCAGCGAAACAGCTTTTGATGAAAACAACATCAATATTTACCCAAATCCCAGCAGCGGTAAACTCTTTATTGATGTAGCAGGTGAAGAAAATTACGTAGTCACTGTTTACGTCATGGACCTGCTTGGCCAGATACATGTAGAAGAGAATCTGTTATTCGGACAGGGCAACACAATCAAAACCCTTGATCTTAATGATCTTGCCAATGGCCTGTACCTTGTGAAACTCACAAATGGTAATCGAAGCTATTCGCATAAGATTACTGTTTATAAGTAACCTACCAAAAACCGAAAATAAAAAAGCCCTCCAAAATTAAGAGGGCTTTTTTATTTTCGATACTTGATACTCGATACTGGATACTGGATACTCGATCCCAATCAATCATATCTTTTCCCGAAGCTGATTCCGATATAAAATGTAATGAAGAAGGAATGCTCAGGGTTGGAAGACATGATGGCTACGGGAAATGGATAAAAGTCGAGGGCGGCGCCTGTTTCAATTGCTTTAATGGAGGAGTTATAATTACCAAACTCAAAATTCAATCCTAATTTGGCATAGAGGCCGGGATGCAAGCTGGTATTTGCAATACCACTGGTAAAAGGGGCACGCCCGTATATATTATCCAGTCCATGGGTCTTAGGATCGTATCTCTCAATGTCAATGGTGTAATCTTCGTCTTCAGGGGAATAGTTCAACACATAAAGGTATATTGGTTTCGCCAGAGCCAGTGAAAAACCGCCAAAATATATGAAGCGAAGCTCTATCCCACCCCAGTATGGTTTCCTGTTCAGCAAACGTGTAATGCCGATCCCGGCCCTGAGTACATATACATGGTTTAGCTTCCCGTACACATAGCTTTTCGCATTATTAAAATAAGGGTTGATGGTTTTTATTTGCTTAGGCGATTTAAGGCTTACGGCATCAATCTCCCACTGTAATGATCTTTTATAGCTGAGATTTTTACCTTTCCTGATGTGAAAGCCCCAGCCCCTGGAATGCAGTATCAAGCCACCTGTAAACTCCCTCCTCAGCAATACCCTGTCAGAAATGGAGTCATAAACCGGCTCCACGGGTTTTAGTTTACGTTCCTTTTTGGTTTCCTGCTCCTGGCCGGACATAAAAAGACCCGCCATTATCAGGAGGGTCGTCAATATTATGTGTTTAATAAAGGACATCAAATAAGAAGCCCGGGAATTATTAAGTAAGTTCTGGCTGCTTCCCGCTAACAGCTAGTAAAACAAAGCCTAATAGTTGGATTGTTTCTGATACTTATATGATTCGCCGTACGCTGCACAGCGCTCGTTCGACTGGCAAGAAGTAGCAACCAGCACAAAAAGAATCACTGCTGTAGCAACTATTAAAACTTTTTTCATATTTTTAATCATGATAATACGATTCAGGTTTAATGGAACACAAATATAAACTCATTTTCATAATATTAACAAAAAAAAAGAGAATATGTTGTACCAACCTGCTGTTAATTATTCATTATGAGCATATCCACGGTTAATCCACAAATTGAGGAAAGCTGGAAAAAGGTCCTGGCGGACGAATTCCGGGCTGATTATTTCAGCACACTGAAATCCTTTTTAATTGAAGAAAAGAAAAGATATACTGTTTATCCACCGGGGGAAAAGATCTTTGCTGCTTTTGACCATACCTCCTTCGAATCTGTCAGGGTGGTTATTATTGGCCAGGATCCTTATCATGGCGCAGGGCAAGCCCACGGCCTTTGTTTTTCAGTGCCGCAGGGCATTAGAAAACCTCCCTCACTGGTAAATATTTTCAAAGAGATCAGGGATGACCTCGGATTTGATATTCCTGAGGGGGGAAATCTGGAAAAGTGGGCACGGCAGGGGGTTTTATTGCTCAATGCCACGCTCACGGTGAGGGCCAATACTGCCGGCTCGCACCAAAACAAAGGCTGGGAGCAATTTACAGATGCAGCAATAACAAAACTCTCACAAATGAAAACCGGGCTGGTATTCCTGCTCTGGGGCAATTATGCCATTGCAAAGAAAGCACTGATCGATCCCGGCAGGCATCATATTCTGACAGCAGTACATCCTTCCCCCTTTTCAGTACATCGAGGGTTTTTCGGTTGCAGGCATTTTTCAAAGACAAATGAGATCCTCCGTAAACAGGAAAAAGCTGAAATTGACTGGAAAATAGAATAAGTCCCATGCAGAATCGTTCTCTCATTGTAAATTATCCGGCTTGAAAAGCATCATATCCATAAGCATTGTTATTCTATTCTGTATAACGGTTCTGAGTGTTTCCGGCCAACAACTTAGCCTGGAAATCATTCCTGCTGACAGTTCAACTGCAAAGATCATCAAACGATTGAACTATAACTCAGAGCCTTCAAGCAGGCTGCAGGCACAACAAGAACTGAATAAAGTTCTGCAATACTTCTTTGAAAAGGGTTATATCACTGCCAGCATCGATTCAATATATGAAGATTCGAGCCTGGTCCGTGGATGGTTGTTTACCGGGGATGTTTACAATATGTCCGTTATCAGGGCCGGGAACGTACCCGTAGTGGTCCTGAGTCAGAGCGGGTATAAAGAAAAACTTTATAGCAACAGGCCTTTCAACATCAATGAGATCAATGAACTAACAGAGAACATATTATCTCACTGTGAGAACAATGGCTACCCATTTGCATCTGTCAGGCTCGACAGTGTAAGCATATATGATAACAAGAGTATATCGGCCAGCCTGAACCTTAATTTGCATCAGCAGGTGACAATTGACACTATCATTGTGAAAGGGAATTCGAAACTTCACAGGAAGTTTATCAGGAACTATTTTAACCTTAAGAAGGGTGACCTCTATGATGAGTCCCGTTTCAGCAGGATAGAATCCAGGCTGCAGGATCTGCCCTTTGTAAGTGTTATCCGGCCGCATGATGTAGTGTTTATCGATGATAAGGCCAGGCTCATCCTTTATATTGACAAAAAAAAGGCCAGCCAGTTTGACGGCATCCTGGGAATAGCACCAAATGACCAGGCAAGCGGCAAACTACTGATTACAGGCGACATCAAACTAAAACTATTAAATGCTTTTAATCGTGGTGAATTGATCGATTTCAACTGGCGCAAGCTGGAGGCCAAAAGCCAGGACCTCAGTTTTCATTTTAATTTCCCATTCCTTTTCAATACACCTTTCGGAATTGATTACCGTTTACACCTCTTTAAAAAAGACACCTCTTACCTTACCCTGACTAACAACATCGGCATACAGGTATTGTACAACGGATACAATAATGTGAAAGTATTTTATGAGAACCAGCAATCGAATTTGCTGAGCACCGCCGGCCTGGAGTATGCCACAACCCTGCCCGAGTATGCGGATATAACCACCAGCCTGTACGGCCTCGGCCTTGGATATAGCAGGCTGGATTACAGGTACAATCCACAGAAAGGTTATTATATTGACCTTAGCGCTGCCATCGGATCAAAGAAGATCAGGAGAAACGCTAATGTGAACCAGGCCCTTTACGACAGCATTCCATTAACAAGCACCTTATACAGATTACAGTTAAATGCTGCACTATTTGTACCACTATTCCGCAGCAGCACCATGCTGATCGGAAATAAAAGCGGTTTCCTGGAGAACAAGAACCTTTTCGACAATGAGCTGTTTCGCATCGGTGGACTGAAAACCCTGCGGGGTTTTGATGAAGAATCGATCACGGCTTCGATATATTCCATTTTCACGCTTGAGTTTCGATACCTGTTCGATGTCAACTCATTCTTCCAGGTATTTTTTGATGGTGCCTATTATGAACATAATGCCAATTCAGGATACCTTAAGGATACACCCTATGGTTTCGGGGCGGGCATAAACTTCGAAACCAGGGCCGGCATCTTCGCTTTAAGCTATGCCCTTGGCAGCAGGGAAGGCCAATCGTTGCAGTTCAAATCAGCTAAAATACACTTCGGACTTACAGCAAAATTTTAATTCTTTCCTGAATAGCATTAGCACACCGCTATGCCTCCTGTTGGTCATAACTTAATTGTTGGAGGGAAGTATTTTTTACTATCTTGCATCGATTTATTAACCAAATTGAGCACAATGAAGAAACTTACACTACTTGTATTTCTAGTAGCAATCTGTAGTTGGGCTGCCTTTGCAGGCGGATACCAGGTAAGATTGCAGGGCCAAAAGCAAACAGGGATGGGATTGATAGGTTCCCCCTTTGCGCTGGGAGCCAGCAGCATCTTTTATAACCCGGGCGGTTTATCCATGATGGACACCAAATTCAGCTTTTCTGTCGGTGCCAGCGCTATCCTGTCCAATGCCACTTTTCAGAAAGATGCCACAAATTACCAGGCTGTGACAGACAACCCCATGGGAACACCTTTTTATGTCTATGCAGCAGGAAAAATAACTGACAAACTCTCTATCGGACTGGGTATTTACACTCCATTCGGCAGCTCTGCCAAATGGGATGATAACTGGGCAGGCCGCTATCTGATCCAGAACATTTCACTGTCAGCTATCTATTTCCAGCCAACGATAGGTTACAAATTCAATGACATTATCTCCATCGGAGCCGGATTTGTTTATGCCTATGGCAAGGTTGAGCTTCAAAAAGCCGTTCCTTACAATAATGACTCCTACGCAAAATTAGAAGGTTCTACAGGGAGCATGGGATATAATGTTGGTGTGATGATCAGGCCCACCGAGAAACTCAGCATCGGCCTCGATTATCGTTCCAAGATCATCATGAAAATTGAAGGCGGAGATGCTACCTTCAAGGTACCTACCTCCCTTTCAGGCAATGTTCCGGCGGAGAATAAATTTGATGCAGAGCTGCCAATGCCCGCTAACTTTGATCTTGGTATTTCTTATGCCTTCAATGAGAAATTCACCCTCGCTGTTGAGATGAATTACGTCTTTTGGAGTGTTTACGAAGATCTTACATTCAAATTTGAGAAACAAGATGAAGTGCTTGGATCAGTAAATCCAAGGAATTATAAAAACACAATTATTGGCCGTATCGGAGGCCAGTACACTCTGAACGACATGTTTGCTTTCAGGGCAGGGGTTTATTATGATCCTTCTCCAACCGACGATGACTATTTCAATCCGGAAACCGTTAGTCTGAACACCATTGCATGGACACTGGGTGTGAGCATTGTTCCGGTAAAAAACCTGAGCATCGACCTCTCCTACCTTCAATTGCACGGACTGGAAACCGAAAAACGGTATTCACCTGCCAATTTCGGAGGAACATATAAGGTTATTACAGCCATTCCCGGTCTTGGGGTAAGTTATAATTTTTAATCCTAAAACGATAAAGACATGAAATTCAAATATTATATACTCATACTATTGCTCGCTACGATCGCTGCCTGTAAGCCTGAGATCGACGAGTTTTCGCCAAGTAAGGGAGGTGCAGATTTCACATCCTTCCTTGCCGTGGGCAATTCTTTAACTGCCGGTTATGCAGATGGTGCACTTTATTTGCCGGGACAAGAAGCTTCTTTACCAAATATTCTGTCAAAGCAATTTACTTTTGTTGGTGGCGGTGATTTCAAGCAACCACTTACAGTTGATGACTTTGGAGTTGGATTTGACGGTATCACACCGGTTCCTAAACTTATATTGGGACCATCAACCGATTGTTTAGGCGTAACAAGCCTGGGGCCCATACGTGCCCCCGTTGCAGTTGATCTTGCTAATTTACAATCCGTAGCCGCCGGCGGCCCTTATAATAATATCGCTGTGCCGGGAGTGAAGACATTTCACTTCTTCTTCGATCAGCTGGCTATGGTAAATCCTTATTATACCCGCTTTGCTCCTGATGTAAATACCCCGCTGATCAACCTGACAGCAGGAATCGATGCAAGTTTCTTTATGTTGTGGGTTGGTGCAAATGATGCACTTGGTTATGCCCTGGCAGGAGGAGCAGCAGATTCACTCACGAATCCCGGCGTATTTGCCTATGCATACGATAACATCGTTAAAGCATGCATGGTGAACCAACCCGGTGTTTATGATGAGGCAAAAGGCGTCGTTGCAAATATCCCTGACATTTTGTCAATACCATATTTCAGTTTTATGAGCACGAAAATACCATATAACAGTCTGGTATTAACTGCAGAACAAGCAGCAGGGCTTGAAATGCTCTACGGATTGTATAATTATGACTTTACTTTTCAGGAAGGCCCTAACGCCTTTGTGGTTCAAAATTCTGACGGTACCTGGGGCAGGATGACAGCAGATGATCATTTTGTGATGACGATTCCCTCTGACTCAATGCTGTGTAATGGAATGGGAGTAGCTAATCCGGATACACAGACACCATTCCCTATTCCTCACAAATACATACTTGATAAAGCAGAAATTGCAGATATCAGGGGCCATGTTGATCAGTATAATGCCATTATTTATGAATCGGCAACCCTATACAATCTTGCATATGTGGACATGGCAAAAGTATTGGAAGAGACTGCAACAGGAATCACTGTAGATGGGATTGAACTAACATCAGCATTTGTTACAGGGAATACATTTTCTCTTGACGGAATCCACCTGACTCCTATCGGTAATGCTATGGCTGCTCACTATTTTATTGACGCCATCAACGCAACCTATGGTGCAAATATTCCACAGGTAGTCGTTACTGACTATAGTGCAGTGCAGTTCCCATAGGAAAAAACAATATTACAACAGGCCAGACGGCCTGTAACACCAAAGGGAGAGGCCATCATGTTATGGTTTCTCCCTTTTTAAACCAACAGAAGATGGTTCAAAAACTTGTCTTTGCCACTAACAATGCACATAAGCTTGTCGAGATCAGGGGGATCATACCGGAGGGATTTCAGGTCGTTGGATTGATCGACATCGGTTGTACCGACGATATTCCGGAAACTGCAAGTACGCTTGAAGGAAATGCTGACCTGAAAGCTTCCTATGTATATAAAAATTTCGGCAGTGATTGTTTTGCTGATGATACAGGGTTGGAAGTTGATGCATTGAACGGGAAACCGGGTGTATTTTCAGCAAGATATGCCGGTGAAGACGGCAATGCCGGCAAAAACATTGATAAGCTTCTGAGTGAGCTTCAGGGACAGGAGAATCGCAGTGCAAGGTTCCGGACAGTGATCTCGCTGATTATTAAAGGAAAGGCCGTGCATTTTGAAGGTATCGTCGATGGTACCATCATCCATGAAAGAAGAGGAGCCGATGGATTTGGTTATGACCCTGTATTCCTGCCTGACGGTTATGATAAAACCTTTGCAGAAATGGGCCTGAGCCTGAAGAACAGCATCAGCCACAGGGGAAGGGCCATGCGAAAACTCATCGAGTACCTTAAGGAAATGCAGATGTAGGTTAACGGGAAAGCGCCTGCTGCAAGCTCAGACTAAAGAGTTCTTTTAAACTGATACCATCGGCGGCTGCCTGTTTGGGCACGACGCTGCTCTGTGAAAGCCCCGGCACCGTATTCACCTCAAGAAAATATATCCCTGATTCATTAAAGATATAATCGAACCTCACAAAACCGTAGCAATTCAGCTTTTCATAGAGCATCTCCGAAATTGTACGGCATTGCTGTTCAATTTTTGAAGGAATATCGGCAGGCGTCACCTCTTCAGCCATACCATCGGTATATTTTGCTTCATAATCGAAGAAATCATTTTTAGGGATGATCTCAGTAAGCGGAAGTGAATGTGGATTTCCTTCAATGGTAATCACACCACATGTAATTTCCCTTCCTGGGATAAAGCCCTCTACCAAAACCTGTTGATCTTCGCTAAAGGCTTTGCTAACTGCTGATGGAAGTTCAGCCGCATCAATTACCTTCGACATTCCAATACTTGAACCGCCACTGTTAGGTTTTACAAAGCAGGGCAATCCTGTGGTCTTGATGGCATCTTCATAAACAATCTCTCTTCCCTTCCGGAATAAAACCGAGGGGGCAACATCCACCCCGAAAGAATTAACCAGGCGATTGCAATAATACTTATTGAAAGTAATTGCTGAAGTTGTGCGGTCACATGCCGTGTATGGTATATCCAGCATGTCGAGATAGCCCTGGAGCTTTCCATCCTCCCCGGGAGTCCCGTGAATAGCGATAAAAACTGCATCGAAAGTTATCTTTTCATCGTTGATCAAAAGGCTGAAGTCATCCCTGTTCACCAGGTATTTTTTGTTTTCATCAGAGGTATATGACCATTCATCCCCCCTGAAGATGATCAGGTATGCCTGATAAATGTCCCGATCCAGGTACTCTTCAACAACGGCGGCACTCTTGATCGAGATATCAAATTCTCCGGAATCACCTCCGGCTGCGATGGCTATTCTCTTCTTCATCATAATTGATAACGTTACACCGGGATAAATTTATATAATTAATTTTTATCTTTGCTACCGTCAGGCAATATCGGTTAATTTTTCAAGTTAAACATAAAACATTGCTGAGAATTTATCTGACAGACAGGTAAACACAAACTGAATACAATTTAGCATGTCATTTTTCGGCTTCCTTATCAAAAAAAGATTTTACATTCACCTGGGTTTGAGCATCATCCTTACTGTGATCCTTTTCTTTATTGTATTGCAGTTCATAAAAATATATTCCAATCACGGCGACACCTACGTGCTGCCTGATTTTTCAGGGAAGACGCTTGCGGAGATTGAAAATGACCGCTATGATCAACTTTACGAGTTTATTGTGATAGATTCCATCTTCGATACACACAATCCAAAGGGATCTGTCGTGATCCAGAACCCACCGGCAGGGTCTGTTGTCAAGCAGAACAGAAAGGTTTATGTTACCCTTGTAGCCTATTCTACGGAAAAGGTAGAAATGCCTGACCTTATTGACCTCAGCCTGCGACAGGCAGTGAACAGCCTTCGGTCGAAGGGATTGATTGTAAACCAACTCCAGTACGTGGAAGATTTTGCAGGGAATGCGATATTAGAACAACTATATGACAGCGAGGTGATTGAAGAAGGTTCCATTATTGAAAAAGGATCAGGCATCGATCTCGTTGTAGGCCTCGGGCAGGGCCACTATGCACCGATCCCTTTCCTTGTCGGCCTTAAGCTCACTGATGCAATAGATGCCATTAATAAGGCCTCTTTCAATGTAGGGAATGTGTATTTTCTCGACGGCGAAGATCCGGAACACGACAGGGTATACAGGCAAAGGCCGGCCTGGGACGTAAGTGGGCAGCTTTTTAAAGGCAACACCATGAATATCTCCCTGCGTTCGAATCTCGACTTTGATTTTGACGCACTCATACAGGAGCTCAAGCCCGACACCATGTATTTTTCGGATACAACAAAAATTATCAAACCTGAGTTTTAATAAGAACTTTAGAAATCAACAAATAATGAAACGCTATCTTTTATTGCTTATCGGGAGTTTGCTCATCCAGTGTCCCGGTTATGGACAGGAGCAGGTCACCGGGCTATATACCAATCCGGTGATAAAGCAGGAATTGAAATCCCATGAAGCAGGCAGCCAGGGAGCGGGCCGGGAAGTTATTTTCCCCAGGCCTATCCATCTCCCGGTTTTTGATGATTTCCATACTGACAATATTTTCCCCGACACTGCCCTTTTCAGCGACAGAGATGCTTTTATCAATGATGATTTCCCGTTCAGATCGGTCAACATTGGGGCTGCCACCCTTGATGCCATTGATGAAAATGGCAACATCTACCCCGATGCCAGCATGTTCCCTTTTATTGCGGATCATCTGACTTCCAGACCTATACGCCTTGACACATTGTTTCTCTCAAGCGAAACCCGTGCCATAACGCTGGCAGATTCCATATACTTCAGCTTCTTTTATCAACCCCAGGGCCGTGGGAACGAACCCGAGCCCTACGACTCACTGGTCCTGGAATTTGGCCATTTTGACGGAGATTCGCTTTTCGCATTTATGGATTCTATAAGCGTGGATGCCAGCTCATACCTGACTGATCCCAATGACACCATCTTCCCGTTCGACACCCTCTTTGCCCCACCGCAATGTGACCCGGGAGTTTATATGATCAATTACGACACAATAGTTTGGGGCGACATGATCACGCTGCCATGTGATTCAGTATATGAACCCAATATTGTGTGGGATCACATCTGGTCGACCGAAGGAATGAAGATTGATTCCTTTTACAGCAGGTACAATACTTATTCGAGGCAGGTAATGATCCATGTCAAAGACAGCGCAAAGTATTATCATAAGTATTTCTTTTATCGTTTCTTCAATTTTGCCAGCCTGGCAAGTGATAATAACCCAAGCTGGAAGAGTAATTGCGATCAGTGGAATATCGATTACATTTATCTGGATATTGACCGCTCTGCAGCTGATACTTTCTACCGCGACATCACCTTTGCCGAACGTGCACCCTCTTTCCTGACGGAATTCACATCAATGCCCCTGCGGCAATACAGGAATGACCCGACCAACCAGTTAAAGGATTCCCTTAAGATGTTTATTACCAATCTCAGTGCTGATACCTTTAATGTTTATTATGAGTATATCATCGATGAGCAGGGAGCAAGTTATTCACATACATACAACGGGGGATTTGCAAACCTCTATCCATTTTATTTAAGTGGTTATCAAAGTTGTGCCAATGTTCCACAGCATGCGTGTCCGCCGAGGGACTTCCTGTTTCCCCTGAACAGCCAGGCAGATAGTTCAAGCTATTTTATCAGGCATGTGATCCACGACCAGAGCAATCCTGACCTGGGAGACACAATACATTTCATCCAGAAATTTTATAATTATTATGCTTACGACGATGGCACGCCCGAACTGGGATATGGTTTAAGCCTGGCCGGTGGCAGGGTAGGATGCCGTTATACGCTTAACATCACCGATACGCTGAAAGGTATCGCCATGTTCTTCAACCGGGTGCAAAATAACCAGAACGACAAATTCTTTTCCTTGAAAATATGGGATAATAACAATGGTAAGCCGGGATATGTCATCTGGGAAAAAGAGGATCTGAAGCCGAAGTTCAGCAACGACCTTTACCGAATGCAGATCTATGAGATCGATCCTCCGGTACCCCTGGTAGGAACATTCTTCATTGGATGGGAACAAACTACGGCAGACCTTCTTAATGTTGGATTCGACACCCATAACGATGCATCAGAAAACCTGTTCTATAACACCTCAGGTACATGGGAGCAATCACTTATGCCGGGCTCCCTCCTCATGCGTCCAATCTTACACAGTTATTACGACCCGTTTATTGTCGATGAAATGCTTCCCGGCCATAGTTGGAACATATATCCAAACCCGGTAAGCAATGGAGTGCTGCATATCGAAAATAGCATGGCTACAGCAATTGATCTTGAAAAAACGAGCACCTCTATCAGCATTTATGACATATTAGGCAGGTCTTTGATCAGTATCCCTTATTCGAATGTGATCAATACTGCTTCGCTGCCACAAGGCTTTTACATCGTACACATCTCAAACGAAGAAGGCAGCATCAGCCATATTCACAAGATCATCATTAAAAAATAGGCCCACATGCCGAATGAAGAATTCAGTGATCAGGAGCAGGATCTTTTTGAACACTACCGTTTCGTAGCTGATCCGGGACAGAGCCCCCTCAGGATCGACAAATTCCTGATGGGCAGGATTGAAAATGCTTCAAGAAACAAGATCCAGCAAGCAGCCACGGCAGGGAGCATCCTTGTCAATGATAAGGCCGTTAAACAAAACTACAAGGTAAGGCCCGGCGATGTGATTACCATTGTACTTACAGAACCTCCCAGGGAAACTGAAATAATTCCTGAGGACATTCCCATCGATATTATGTTTGAAGATGATCACATCATGGTGATCAACAAAAGGGCCGGCATGGTTGTACATCCTGCATATGGCAATTTTACCGGAACCCTGGTCAATGCTCTTACATATTACCTCCGGCAGCAAAGCGGAAATGATGAAGCCAAGCCTTACCTGGTACACCGCATCGACAAAGATACTTCAGGTGTCATGCTGGTTGCCAAGACAGAGCTGGCGCAGACCAGGCTGGCAAAAGAATTTTTTGACCATACCATCGACAGGAAATATACAGCCCTCGTATGGGGAGATATGGAAGAAGAGGAGGGAACGATCTCCGGTAACCTGGCTCGTCATAAAAGCAACAGAAAGCTGATGACCGTATACCCGGATGGTGAAACCGGAAAACATGCCGTCACACACTGGAAAGTACTTGAACGCTATGGATATGTGACGCTGATCGAATGCATACTGGAAACCGGGAGGACACATCAGATCCGGGCCCATTTGAAATATATCAAACACCCCCTGTTCAATGATGCTGCATATGGCGGTGACCAGATCCTGAAGGGAACTACCTTTACCAGGTACCGGCAATTCATAAAAAATTGCTTCGGCATTTTGCCGCGCCAGGCCCTGCATGCCAGGTCTCTTGGCCTTAAACATCCGGTGAGTGGCGAAAAGCTGTTCTTCGACTCCGACTTAGCTACTGATATGCAGGAAGTTATTGCTAAATGGGAGCATTATGTGGTGCATCAGAAGGAATAGTGCATAGTGCATAAGGAATAAGGAAAAAGGGGGGAAGGGTGTCGGATTAGAAGATTATGAGGGGCAGGTTATCTTCCATGATATTTGTTTTAATATGTACGATATAGGTACCTGCACTGATATCTCCCAGGATTATCTTATAAATGCCGGTAGTGACAGGTGAACTTGAATATTCCTTTACCAGTTGCCCGGTGAGATCAAACACTGTTACTTCGATGTATTCCAGATGCCGCCGGCCAAAGTCCATGGTTACATAATCATTTGCCGGGTTCGGATACAGGTTTGGTATTACACGGATATAGTTTTTCCGAAAGATTGTATCGGAAAGATCCCCGGCGCCAACAATCAGCCTGACATCATATCCTCCGTAATCCCGATATGTTATCCTGCCCGGGTCCCGGGATGAGGAGAGCGAAGGGTCGCCACCGAAGAATGTCCACGACCAGTATTCCGGGTCACCGATTGATTGATCCGTATATGATATCTGTCCGCCAATGCTGACTATAGAAGTGTCAACTGCAAAATTTGCCAGGAGCAGGCTTCCATAGCCTAATCCGTCGATGCTTTGCATGCCGGTATTATCCGGGTCAAGGTATGGCCTCAACTGTGCATCTCCGAGACTGCCATTGGAAGACCAGTGGTAAGAAAACTTACCGTAATAATCAGGTGCTGTTAGCTCTAAACAACTGGCCGCCCCTCCCGTGAGGGTACCTGTGATCTTTCCGGTATTATTAAATATGGGCGACCCGGATGAGCCCCCCTCGGTTACCCCGTGGCCATTTTCAGTTTCTGCCCATACAACCTTCCAGTACATCCCATCAGGATCCTGTGCAGTCTGGCCATACTGTGTGGAAACCAGTGAAGAAGTATAGGTTGATATTTTTTTAATGTCCCCCTTGGGATGATGGATCCCAACACCGGAAGCACTGTAATACCCATCTCTGATCCAACCGGACAGGTAGGGGTTATAAGTATCCGGGACTTTTTCGCTCAATAGCAATAATTTAAAGTCTGAGCCTCCGACAGTACCACCAGGTGCCTGGGCGATCAATGATGATCCCGTAATGGTATTTGATTGGGGAGGTGTCTGCGGATCTTCACACGACAATGCCTCATAATTAAAATGGAATACCCATTGGGAGTAGTCGCCTAAGGAAGCAGAAGAGCCGCAATGCCGGGCTGTCAGGAAATAAGGGGTGCTGTCGTTACGGGTATTGTTAATTAAAGCCCCTGTGCAAAGGTAGGTTCCAAAACCAGCTTTCAATACTATTTTTGCAACACTTCTTTTCTCATTCTGCCATGAGTCACCTTCCGGGCAATTCACATTAACCTCACAGGGGCCCGACTGGCCTTTCAGGAGGCGTTGTACATCCCTGTAAACATATTGTACCTGATAAATTTCTACTATTGGCTGGCTGGCATTTTGCTCCGGCGCATCATATTCCAGCACCAACTCATCTCCATAAATTAGTTCCGTAGCAAAATAGCCCCCTGAAGGATTATTCCCTGAAGTAAATGCACCAAGGAGTTGCTTTCTGTCCTTCGTGTAAATAAAAAGCTTTCCTCCTTCAGGTATATCAAATGCCCGGTAATATAAGATGATCCCTTTCGCATCTTTGGCTTTGATCCCCAGGCCCAGGAAACGCCTGCCCTTTCCGGTTTCAGACCAGGAACCATCAACGGACAGATCGATATCAACCGGTATACCTATTCCAATACGGTATGGTACAGTTTCAGATAAAGAAAGCTGATCCTGCTCCAAAACAGGAAGCATATCCGGAGGATCCAGATCAAGGATTTTATAACTTACGGCAGCTGATCCCATTGCATAGCTGTATGGGACACCTCCCTCACTCACCTGGGCAGCAAGGTCAATGGAAAGAAAGAGAAATATGACCAAAATAATCCTTGACATCTTAAAACAAAGATAGGGAATTGCCTTCACAATATTTTGTTGTTTACATAAAAAAACTGCCCCAAGTTTTTGTTTGAGGCAGTATCTTCATTTTATCTATAAAATCTATTTGATCATTGTGATCTTCCGGTCTATTTGTATGTCACCGCTTTGCAGTCTGAGCATATAAATTCCGGCAGGATGGTCGCTGATATCGACAGAGACCTTTTCTGTAGCTTTCTTAATGATCTGTTGGTATACGAGTTCTCCTCTTGCATTTATTATTTTCAATTGAGTCCCATCGAGATCGCCTTGTCCAAGTTCGAGAACAAAACTTCCCTGTGTCGGGTTGGGATAAACAGAGATCATATCCTCCAGCGATGATTCGTCAACTCCAACAGCACCTACCTGAACATAATCCTCCTTGGTAATGAAGTTATTTCCCATGTCATTGGATACCGTTAATTTAACATCATAGTACCCTACTGAGTTATATGTAATTGCAGGTGGATCCTGTCCATTATGGCTTCCCGGGCTACCACCAAAGAACTTCCATGACCATGAGGTCGGGTTATTGATGGATATATCTGTGAAGGTCACGCTTTCTCCAACGAGTATATAGGTTACATCAGCTTCAAAGTCAGCAAAGGGGCCGTCGACCACAACAAAGTCTTCTTTAGTGATTGAATCTGTACCATACACATTTACTGCAACGAGTTTCACATCGTAGGCACCCTGGGTATTGTACTGGATACCGGCAGGGTTCTGATCATTGGATGTCTCAGGCGTCCCTCCTTCGAAAGTCCATGTCCACTCCGTGGGATCTCCTGATGTTTCATCCGAAAAGTCAATAGTTTCGCCTGACACAAGATAAGTATTAGAGGCAGAAAAATCAGCATCCGGTGCTCCTACTACGATCATTTCTACACTGTCCTTGCTACCTGTTCCAATTGTATTTGTAGCTTCGAGAGTAACGTCAAATCTACCGGGGGTGTTATATGTAATTTCCGGTGGTGTCTGGCCGGTATATGAAGCCGGTGTCCCGCCTTCAAAGGTCCATTCCCATTCAAGTGGGTTGCCGGTAGTCAAATCTTCAAAAGTCACTGATTCGCCGGTCTGCAGACTGGTCTGATCAGCAGCAAAATGAGGGCTGGGCTCAGTACCCAGATAAGTCCCTTCCCATTTCTCCGGTCCGTAGTTACCGGGATCAAGCCATGGTTTCAGGCGCTGGCTGTTGGCAGTACCCATTTTATCCCACGACCAGTATACTTTACCATAAAGGCTGTATAGCGGGTTATTACAATTATCCGGGGGGCCTCCTGTAAGATCACCCACTACCAGGCCATCCTGACTGAAGAGTGGAGATCCTGAAGAACCACCTTCGGTGATAGAAGTACCGTGTGCCGTTTCCGCCCAATACGCTTTCCAATGTGATAAAACGCCATTGTTATTCCACTGTGAGGAAGAAAGCTGATAATTATATGTCGATATTTTTTTGATATCCCCGGCAGGGTGATGGATATTCACACCGCTGTCGGCACCAATGTTAGTCCTGTCCCAGCCGTTAAAATATGCGAAGTATGATGCCGGAACATCTGTTTTCAATTCCAGGAGAAGGAAATCGGACCCGGTAGCATAACTACCCTCAGCCCTCTTGGTACAGCCTGTCATGCTGTTGTTTGTAGGGCCCCAGTTACCGGTGCAGGTTGAAGCTTCATAGTTGAAATAAAAGACCCACTGATTCATGTTCACAACTGAAGCGCCCTCGCCGCAATGCCATGCAGTCAGCACATATGGAGTCAGATCCTGCTCGGTATTATTGATAATGGTGCCTGAGCAGAGATAGTATCCATAGCCTATCTTCATAAACTGCTTCACCACTCCCTTTTTCTCATCCTGCCAGTTATCACCCTCCGGTGAGCAGTTGATGTTGATCATACACCATACAGAGCCTCCCCTTTCAGGGCTGTTTTCAAAGTATGCACCCCGGTAGGTATAGGCCACTTCCGAAATACTGATCAGTGGCTCGATGCTTTGCCCGGCCGGGTGGTAATATTCCAGTATCACCACATCGCCTTCAACCAATTGGTTGGCAAATACACAATCGGGGTTATTATTTTCTTCCGTATATGCTCCGATGATATGAGTCTTCTCTTCATTATACAGATAAAGCTCACCACCATAGGGCAGCCAGAAATTATCATAATAAACACCCAGCGCCAGCGCGCCTTCTACTTTCAGGCTCAGTCGCCAGATCTTTCCGCCATCAGGCAGGTCGGTCCATTCGCCGGCATTATCGATGTCCAGGTTTACCGGAACTGCCACAGCGGCACGATATGGTGAAGGTTTGGCCAGGTCTTCAGCCTCGATCAAAGCCATATCGGGGGCAATAAACTCCCTGTATTCTATCCTTTCAGATAAATTTTCATATAAGGAACTCTGCGGGATGCCCGGCACGTGGCGTTGCGCCTGCAGGTTCAGGGTCATTGTAAATGAAAGTGCAACAAGCACTGTCACAAGCAAAAAAAGTTTTTTCATTGGTAAGTTTATTTGTCAGGTTGTTAATCGATCGCAAAGATACAATTAAAGTTTTGAGTTTTGAGTTTTGGGTGTTGAGTTGGTTGAATTAGTTGAACTGGTTGAATTGGTTGAACTGGCACTAACGCCCACCGTCAACCGTCAACCGTCAACC
>JAGLEK010000218.1 GCA_023145125.1 Bacteroidales bacterium
GATCTTCCCCACAGGATAAAGGTTCTTCTTCTCATCCCAATAAGGTGTTCTGGCATAAAACCAGTTGAGCATGCCCCATTGTGATTTGCTGAAGTCTGGCTCTTCTTCTTTTTTCTTTTCAAATTCAGCTTGCAGTTCAGGATCAGCTTCAATCATTTCCCTTGCAAGCTCTTCCATCACATAGGTTTCGGAATATTCCTTTTGCTCAAAGATGGCTGAAAAGAAGCCCCAGTAAACATATGAATCCGGTGCTTTGGGCTCAAGGATATTAGCAATGACCATAGCGGTACGCTGATTCATGTCAACTATGGCAGATCCTTTAGGAAAACTGACCGTGTCACGAAAGGCTTCATATTCGATATTATTCATGGTGAATCGACCTTCATAAGGCCCTCTGCTCCATTTGGGATCATTAAAGCGGTATTGCTCAACCCAGATATCTGTGTCTTCAAGCAGATAATTTATCTCCACACCATGCAGGGCCAGGCGGTAGATCACCTCATACCATTGCTGTGGAATGATGTAGGCTTCAGGCAGATCGACAAGGACAGAAGGAACATATCTGTTAAACCATGGTAATTCATAAGTCACCGGCTTTTCAGGATGGTATTGGAACCACTTTCCTCCTGTCAGATCGCTTTCAATGATATCATATTCCACTCCCTTGAACTCAACCATTACGCTGTCACTATCGTCCCTGGTCCGGCGAATGGGATATGGCCTGTCGCGAAAGGCAACATTAGCAGTTGTTTCATCAGCCACCCTGAGGATCAGTTTCAGCTTTTCGGGATTCCTGTTCAGAAATTCGGCTGAATAAACCATCAATGCATAGGTAGCCTCAGTCCTGTCCTTGTGGGGCTTCAGCATATGTGTTTCTATCAACAGTCCGGGCCTGTTTTGAATTGCTGTATAGCCTTGCGAAAGACGGGGCGGGGCGGGGCCTGACCTGAGACCGCTCTGAGGATCATGCCAGCGGCGGAAACTGACATACGGGAACATAAGGTGGTTGGAGATATCCATCTTCCCCTGGACATAAGGGAGAAATTCCCTTTTCTGCCAGCGTGTGAGCATAGGATCCATGGTGCCAAACACTTCCATGGCATAGGTAAGCACATACTGGTAATCAGCACCATCAGTGGTATGGCAATCGATGAAGAAATCGGGTAACCAGGTATTGAACATCTTCAGCCATGCATGCATCTCAGGTGTATCGGCCTTAAGGAAATCCCTGTTGAGGTTAAGATTTTGTGAATTGGCACGCCATCCCATCTCCTCCGGGCCATTCTGGTTGATACGGTTGTAGGGGCCAAAGCGGTTAAGCCCGTCGACATTGAAGACAGGTAAAAATATAAAGGTCACATTGTTGAGCAATGACTCATATTCCTTCGTGATCACGATATCACGCATCAGCATGAGGATAGCATCAGTTCCTTCGGCTTCGCCGGGATGGATGCCCCCTTCTATCAGCATTACCACATCGCCGGAGGCACGGACATCTGCAGGTGTTGACAATCCTGTTTTGTTGATGATCAGGATGGGAATCTCATATCCGCCTGCACTTACGCCAATAACTTCATAAGTTACCTGTGGAGACGCTTCAGCAATACGTTTGCTATATTCGATCACTTCAGCATAGGTGGCAGTTTGCAAGCCCCCGGAAGCTTCAAACGGAGTGGTCCAGGATATTTCCTGGGCAGAAAGGGATAGAAAAATAATGGCAGCAAAAACAAAAGAACTTAAGTGCTTCATATTAAATAATTTATATTAGGGTTGCCAACCCTAATAAGGTTGGCAACCCTATTTTATTTTATTCAACTTCCCAGCCGAAATCTACATACTCCCAGCAGAAGTCATCCCCATGTACATTCACCATCAGGAAACCTTCTTCCACATCGTGGTTGGCACCGCTCCACCATCTGCCCGAAACGGCTCCAACGGTGATAAAATGTGTGCCATAAACCTGAATATCTTCAAGGTAGTGAAGGTGTCCCTGCAGAACGATCTTCAGGTTGTGGCCGGTAAAAAGATCCAGCACTTCACGGGCATTTTCAACAACAAGTCCATGATATTCCGGAGCATATTCACCGTAAAGTATCTGTGTATATACAGTGATAAAAGGGATATGTGTAGAAATAACGATCGAGGTTTCCGGATCCACATCAAGCAGGTCGCTTTTTATCCATTCCATTTGCTCCTCATCGATCATTCCGATGTAATGACGATCTTCAGTTTCCTGCACTGAGTTCAGCACAATGAAATGCCAGTCCTTATGATTAAAAGAATAATATGTTTTTCCCAGCCGGCTCTCAAACATGCCAAACCTGTAATCGGGATGATCAGGCTGGATGCCACTTTTTTCATAAATACCAAAAACTTCATGGTTTCCAATGGTATTATATACCGGCATATTAAAATCACCCGATACTTCTTCATAAAGAGCATACAGGCTGTCGGCCCTATCGAAAGAAACCCCCAGGGCGTCCATGATCAGGTCGCCTCCGGTGATCACAAAATCCGGTTTGAGGGCATTAACTTCAGTAATGGCAGCTCTGAAGCCCTCGGTAGCATTCCGTTCAGGCTGCACATGGATATCTGTCATAAATGCGAACGAAAAGCTCTCCTCTACACAACTTGTTTTTGGTTGCTGAGAACAACTCAGCAAGATAAAACCGGCAAAAATGCTAAGAGCTAAATAGGATAATTTTCTCATGATGGAGTAATATTTAAAAAGTATTGATTAACACAAAAATAGAAAAAATACATGTATTTCAGGTGGTCAGGCAATAGATAATTGTTAAATTTACCGATCCATTAAATATTTCCAACTATGCTTAAAAGACTATCAGGACTGTTTGCAATATTGTTTTTTGCAATCTTAGTCCATGCAGACCCGGTCAGTGAATTGATCAGGAATTCCGGTGATGCCGCAGATTATCCCGGTGCCGGCAAACTTATCATTTTCGACAGTACATTTTCCGATGTGCAGGAAACAGGGCTGACCTTTGTGTACACCCATCGCTTGTACAAGGTATTGAATGCCAAAGGGGCGCTCGACCTGAGTACCATTACCTATGGCTATGACCCTTTGTCGGCCTATGTAGAGATCAGGAAGGTGATAATCCACAAGCAAAGCGGTGAAACATCAGAGCTTGACATCAATATGGTGATGGATTATCCTGCACCTGCCCGGGCTATTTACTGGGGTGCAAGGGAAAAGATGATCGAAGTAGGACGGCTTGAGCCGGGAGATGCCCTTGAGGTATTTCTTTTCAGGAAAGGATTTACCTATGCCTTGCTTTACGGTGACGATGATGACAGGTACATCCCTCCCATGCGCGGGCATTTTTACGATATCATTGAATTCTGGAGCAGGGATCCCATCATTGAGAAAGTGTATCGCACAGCAGTGCCTGAAGGCAAACTGGTGCAATATGATGTTTACAATGGAGAATTGCAATCATCTGTATGGCTTGACAACGGCAAGATGGTTTATACTTTCAGCAAGAAAGATATCACACCCATGAAATATGAACAGGGTATGCTTGCCTATTCGGATGTTGCTACAAAACTGCTGATCAGCTCCAGCCCCGACTGGTATGCAAAATCCCTGTGGTTTTACAATGTAAACGAGGAATATGGCAGCTTTGACGTTACTCCTGAGGTAAAAGAAAAGGTAGACGAGATACTGAAGGGTAAGGCCAAAACAGAGATGGACTCCATCTCCCTGCTTACCCACTGGGTGGCTGATGAGATCCGATATTCGGGTGTTTCCATGGGTGAAGGCGAAGGATACACTTTACATAAAGGAGATATGACATTCCTTGATCGTTGCGGTGTTTGCAAAGACAAGGCAGGCATGCTGGTAACCATGTTACGTGCAGCCGGGTTCGAATCCTATCCCGCCATGACCATGGCCGGTTCCAGGATCGACTATATCCCTGCCGACCAGTTCAACCACAGTGTTACCGTGGTAAAACTCAGAAATGGAAAATATAAGCTGCTTGATCCCACCTGGGTACCATTTTTAAGAGAGTTATGGTCGAGTGCCGAACAGCAGCAAAACTACTTACTGGGTGTTCCGGAAGGAGCTGACCTGGGGATCACACCTCTCTCCCCCCCGGAAAATCATTATTTCAGAATTACAGGAAGCTCGGTGATCAAAAAGGATGGTAGTATGGAAGGCCGGCTGGTATTGAATGCCGAAGGGCAATCGGATGGCGCCATCCGTGGCATGTTCACCCGCTCATTTAAAAATAGCTGGGACCAGAACGTGGAGAGGGAGCTGAAAAGGAAATACCCCCTGATGGAGATCACCAGCATTGAGTATGACGAACCTTATGATTATATGTCGGGGCCGATAGAACTCAAGATCAGCTATACCATTCCGGATTTTGCCCTGGTAACGGATGAAGAGATCATCTTTACCCCGGTTATTGTTTCCGGAATTTTTATGCGGGCAATGTCGCATATGTACTGGAATGTTGATAAAGAGGACAGGAAATACCCCTTCCGTGATCGTTGTTCCAGGCTGGTTGAGTTGCATGAAAGCATTAAACTCCCGGCCACGGTTACAGCTGTTTACCTGCCGGAAGAGGAAGGATTTTCTGAAGCACCTGCGGGCTTCGAAGGCAGTTATAAGCTGTCAAAATCAGGTAATGGCATGATGGTAAACGAAAAAATAACACTTAACAAAAGGATTTATGAAAAGGAAGACTGGGGAGCATTCCGAAAAGCAGTTTCGGCCCAGCAGAAGTTCTCTAATGAACCTGTTATCCTCAAATTCAATTAGTCCTGATCAAAGAATACTATGATGAAAACAATATCCAAATATATACTGATCGTTCTCTCAATTTTTATTTTTCAGAACATTTCTGCCCAGGAGGGCGATGCCGTATTTAACAAAGTAGTACATGAATATACGCTTCACGATGACGGAAGCTCTGAATACCGGGTTTACAAAGAGGTGAAGCTGCTCAGCCATATGAGCTTTCACCGGCTGTATGGTGAAACTTTTATCATATTCGATCCTGAATACCAGGAGATAGAAATAAATACAGCCTATACCATCATGGCTGACGGCCAAAAGGTGGTGGTACCCAACAACGCTTTTAACGAGGTGTTGCCTCGTGCAGCAGCACATGCCGCCCCTTATAACAAGCTCAGGGAACTTGTAATTACACATACCGGGCTTGAGGTGGGGGCTACCATATACCTGGATTACACCCTGAAGACAAAAGCCGGATACATGCAAACTTTCATGGGAGAAGAAGTCATTAAGGACATTGTCCCCGTAAAGGAAAAGCAGATCATTATCCGTGTTCCTGCCGAACAGGAGCTACACTATAAAATGCTGAACCTGCGTACTGCAGCGGAGATAAGCCAGGAAAAAGACACAAAGGTTTACACTTTTACTTTTCGCGGGCTTTCGGCATATACCCGTGAATGGGGTACCGATTACGAATTACTGCCACGACTGTTCTTCAGTACTGCCAGGGACCTGGAAAGGGCATATTTTCCCTTCGTAGCACAACCGGCTTTCACATATCAGTCAATTCCTTCGATGGAGGCAGCTGCTAAAAAGTTAAAGGAAGAAAAAGAAGATGAGCTAAAAACGGCACTGGCTATTCAGAAGCTGGTGGTAAATGAAATAGGTACCTGGAACCTTAATCTAAAATATACAGGATTCAAATGCCGCACACCGGAGGAAGTTTGGAAATCGAATGCCGGGACACCTCTGGAAAAGACTGTCTTGCTGGCTACCCTGCTTATGAAAGCAGGCCTCAGTGCTGTTCCGATGGCCATCATCCCGGAAAAATACTACGACAGGAAAGTAGGCAGCCTGTATATGTTTAAAGATTTTGCCGTTCAGGTAAAGGTTGGTCATGGTGAGCGAATATACCTTTCTGCAACCAGCATTTCATCCCAGGACCTTGGGATCAGCCTGTCAGGAAAGAAATTCCTGATCCTCGATGCCGCCATTGAAAGCCTGAAGACCTATGAATCCGGCACAACACTTACGGAAATCATTTATCATGGAAATTTCATTAACGATGAAAATGAAAAATTAACAGGAAACCTGAATATTACCCTTAAAGGGGCTGCCAACCCATTTTTCAGCCTTTCGCTTGATACAGCGTATGCCAAAAGGTATGCCGGTGGCACCCAAAATGTAAAACTGCACGATCTTGGGCTGAATGAAAGTATTTTTGACCTGGAAATTGTAAAAAGGGATGTGTTTGATACATACGGCGATTATGTCTTCATGGAATTGCCGGCCTCTCGCTCCGGAATTTCCTCCTGGGGTTTCACATACATCGAAACAGGCAGGCAGGCACCAATTAAACTAAAAGAATTGATCCGTGAGCAATATCATTATGTGATCAAGTTGCCCGCTGGATATGAACTTATCAGCCCTGCCGTAGATATTACTGTTGATAATGCCATCGGTAAGCTTAGCATAAGTTTAAGGCAGGAGGGAAATACAGTGTATTCAACCCGTGAAATTGAACTCAAAAAAGATCTTATACATTTTAATGAATTCGGAGCTTTCAATGAATTATGGAAAGCATGGATGAATCCATCAATGAAGGAAATCGTTCTTAAGAAAGCAGAATAATACTGTCCGGGGTCTGAAATTTAGAAGCTAATCGGTTTTTGTTTCGGGACCGGTGACTTAGGCTCCAGGGGTTGGCCTTACTTAGATTCCTGTCGTATTCAGGTTCCCTAAGCTAACTGTAATCCTTCGCTTGCTTTCTTTCTTATCATCTGCGTACGCATACAGTGTAACCTGCAAATGTAAGTTGAAGATGTTCATCAGCATTTCCTTTGCATGGATCTGGCCAATACGCAGAATATCGGAGTTAATGATACCCGTATATCGCGACATGCGGGTATTGATAATGTCGTTCTCCCCTGTTTTAATAAACTTCTTATCGTATTTGGTGAACTCATAAATATTGGCAATATCCTGAATGGTATAAGTCTGCAGATTCTCGATACCATCAATATTTGTCAGGAACCACTCATAGCTACGCTGATCGATAAGGCAGCGGTTCAGGCTGTCTTTCTCCAGGATGCGAGCATTGTTGATGATAGCACTGCCGTAATAATTATTTTCAAAATGAAAAATGGTGTCATAAGTAACGGCATAGCGCAATGAAAGACTTCCGATGACCTTCCTGAGTTTAGGATAATGATGATATGCGTTGAATGTCCGCACCATCATCTCAAAGTTAATGGCAAAAAACAGGGAATGCAGTGGGGTTTCGAATATGAGAAAACCACCATCACCGGTGCTGATAAATGCTTTCTCTATCTTCTCTTTGGTATAATGCTGAAATACGAATTGATTTTTTTCCAGGCAAAGCCTTACCGTTTTATCGAACAATATTTTAAACAGGGCAGGAATCATGGTTTGCTCAAGATGCTTATACAAACCATAGCGGTAAATATCGATCCCCAGTACCGATACACGTTTAAAGCTTTTCAGATTCACATAAGCCTCCAGTTCCTTGTAAAGATCATCGCTTTGAGGTATTTTATTCACTTTTTCATAGATTGATTCTTTGTCTACCCTCTTTAGCAGTTCCAGGATCTGGTCAAACTGCATTCGCTTGATACGCTTTGCCATGTTTCTGAGTTTAATTCAAGATGATTCCTTTTACAATAATACTAAAGAATCATGAGTTTACCGAAATTATTCCCCATTCATTTATTATCTTTGAATCATCATGAAACGCCTGTTCGCCGCCATTAAAATCTATCCGGATGAAGCCTTTCTTAAGCGTTATTACGCAATAAAAAAGGCATTGAAAGATGAAAAGATCAAATGGGTGAAACCGGAGAATATACACATCACCCTGAAGTTTTTCGGGGAAACGCCCGAACACCACATCCCGGGGATCAGCATAGCATTGAGGCAGGCGGCAAAAGAGGCCACTCCCTTTGATCTGGTGCTGCAGGATACAGGTATTTTCGGAAGTTCATACAATCCCCGCGTGATCTGGTTCGGCATGGAGCCCCATGATGAGATCATTCAACTGTCAAAAGTTGTATTCAGGGAATTGGAAGTGATCGGAATTGAAACGGGCCGTCAGAATTTTGTTCCACACCTTACAATTGCACGGATAAAATCCCTCGATAATAAGAAATTCTTTCAGGGAGTGATCGATAAGAACAAAGAAGGGTTCATACAAAAAGAAGAGGTGAATGAGTTCCACCTCTTCGAAAGTATTTTACTGCCCGATGGGCCAAAATATGAGTTAATTGAGTCCTTTGGCTTAAAAGGATAATTCTTGGTTTATTCGGTGGTGTGTTGGGTGTCAGATGCTGGAT